>NZ_CALHHT010000306.1 GCF_938031315.1 uncultured Campylobacter sp. | reverse complement strand
GCTTTCGATACTCCTTACAGCGCTTCATCTAGCGAGCTGGACGTACGAAACGGAGAGGCTAGCGTTACGTTAAGTCAAAGTTTAGGCGCCGTTAGCATAAATAAAATTCTTACCTTTTATCCAAATGGTAGTTATAAATTGGATCTGAAGTTAAGCGGCAATGCGCATTATTTTATTAGTCCCGGCTCGCGCCCGAACGTAGAAGTAGATAGCTATACGGTTCACGGCGTCATCGTAGGAAAACCGGGCGAAGCGGGAATTTCAGATAAAATCGCTTCATTTTTTACAGGCTCGCAGGCTATAAACGAAAGCGTAGAAATTTTTAAAGATGGAGACGTGGATAAAAACGAGCGAATAAGTGGTGCAAATATCGCTGCAAGCTCCGATCGCTATTATACGACGCTATTTTACGGAGAGAGCTTGAATGCGACCGTGACTGACGCAGATAAAATTTCGCAGGTTTTCATAGGCTCGGACGGCGATCTTAGTCTTACGGGCTATATCGGCGCGAAAGATCACGCGACGCTAAGCTCGATAAATCCTGCTCTTACGCACATTATCGAATATGGCTGGTTTACCTTCATCGCCCGCCCGATGTTTAAATTTCTAAACTGGCTGCACGGCTATATCGGTAACTGGGGCTGGTCGATCGTCGTGCTTACACTCATTATCCGCCTAATCCTATTCCCGCTAAGCTACAAGGGAATGCTATCGATGAACAAGCTAAAGGATCTGGCGCCTAAGATGAAGGAGCTTCAGGAGAAATATAAGGACGATAAGCAAAAGCTGCAGATGCATATGATGGATCTGTATAAGAAAAACGGCGCCAATCCGATGGGCGGCTGCTTGCCGATCTTGCTTCAGATCCCGGTATTTTTCGCGATCTACCGCGTTTTGCTTAACGCGATCGAGCTAAAGGGCGCGGAGTGGGCGCTGTGGATCCACGATCTATCGCTTAAAGATCCATACTATATACTGCCGATTACGATGGGAATTTTGATGTTTTTGCAGCAAAAGATTACGCCGACTACATTTACCGATCCGATGCAAGAGAAGATGATGAAATTCTTGCCGCTCATTTTTACGGTATTTTTCGTGATGTTCCCTGCGGGTCTGACGCTGTATTGGACGGTCAATAATTTCTGCTCCATTATCCAGCAATACGTCATTAATAAAGCCTTTGCTAGGCATAAACAAGCTCAAATAGCGGAGAAAAAATCATGATAATTGAAGCAGAAAATTTAAAAGACGCATATAATAAAGCAGCATCTGAGCTTGGATGCTCGGTAACGCAGCTTAACGTGCGCGTGCTGCAGCATCCAAGCGGTGGATTTTTGGGCTTTTTTAAGAAAAATGCCGTAATAGAAGCGGTTTTGGAAGGGGAGAAATTTAGCGAAAATCCGGAATTTAACGCCCCACAAAATAAAGTCGGCAAAGCAGAGAAAAAGCAGGGCGACAAATCAGAGTCTCAAAGTCCGCGCACCACGCATTCTAAACATCGCAAAGAAAAGCAAAAGGGCGTTGTGACGGATGAAATTTTATCCGATATCAAAGAGAAGCTATCTGCACTTTTTAGATCAAGTGAGTTTAATATCGAAGTTAGCGATGTTAGCAAAATCGACGAAAATACCGTCTATATCAAGCTGCAAGGCGAGGATAGCGCGCTTTTGATAGGCAAAGAAGGACACCGCTACAAGGCACTTTCGTATATGATTTACAACTGGATCAGCATCAGATATGATCTTGCCGTGGTTTTTGAAATCGCGGAATTTTTACAAAATCAAGAACGATTTATCGAGTCTTACGTAAATGCGCTCGTGGAGCGCTCTGGAAATGAGCGTATCGTCACGAAGGCTTTTGATGGCGCATTTATCAAAATCGTAGCCGACAAGCTAAAACAAGCATATCCGGATCGTTTCGTGGGCATCAAATCCACGCGTAGCGGCAAAATCGTCATCGTAGACGAAAAAAGCTAACGATGAACGAAACTATCGCCGCTATCGCTACGGCTCACGGTATCGGCGGAATCTGCATAGTTAGAATTTCAGGCGGCGATGCTCTGCGTATCGCGCTAGCTATCTCGCATCGTAGCCATCTTGAGCCGCGCCGCGCGACGCTTACGGGTCTTTTTGACGCAAGCGGCGAAATTTTCGGCGAGGCGATACTGATATATTTCAAATCCCCACACAGCTTTACCGGCGAGGACGTAGTCGAGATCCAAACTCACGGCGGCTTCGTCGCATCCTCTCTAGCTCTTGAAGCGGCGGTATCGCTGGGCGCTCGCATAGCGCATCCGGGCGAGTTTAGTAAGCGAGCTTTTCTGAACGATAAAATGGATCTTAGCAAAGCGGAAGCAA
>NZ_CALHHT010000305.1 GCF_938031315.1 uncultured Campylobacter sp. | reverse complement strand
GTAGCGGCCTTCCTCGCCATTTGCGGGTGAAATTTTTGAGATTAGGGCTCTACTTTTTACGCCGAGCTCGTCCGTCAGGATGAACTGCTTTTGGCTAAATTCTGCTATTTGCCCAGGCGCCTTGCGCGCACATCCGCCTATAAAAAACGCGGCGCAAAGCAGAACGAAAGCCGTTTTAGAAATAGCGTAAAAACGATAAACAGGTCTCAAAAATTCTCCCTAAAAACGAGCGAAATCAAAATCTCGCCCTCCAAAATATAGCTCTTGTAGAGCCATGCCCTGCCGCGCTCATCAAGCGCCAGAGCTTCACCGCCTACGCCGCGCGCGAGCCCCACGCGATCAAGCGCGTAAAAACCTAGGCTTCGCGCCTTAATCAGCGCCTCTTTGATCGTGTAAATTTTATAAAAAACGAGCGTCTTTTCGCTCTCGTCCGCCGTCGCTAAAAGCTCGCGCTCAAAGGCGTTGAAACAAAACTCGCTCGCTGCGGCAAAATCCCGCGGTTTTAAAATTTCAAGATCGAGCCCGAATTTTTGCCTCGCTAGAGCCACGGCGACGATCGTTTTGCCGTCTGCGCTTTTGTGCGAGATGCAAAATCTGCCGCGCTTTTTAAAGCGTGCCTTAAGTGCCCGCGAAACGCGAAACTCGCGCAGATGACCTCGCGCGCGCGCCAGCTTCTTATCGCGCCTGCTCAAAAGTCGCCTCGGGGCGCACAGATCCTCGTCGGTGATTAAAATTTTTATCTCGCTCATAAAGCTCTGATTTTACTAAAATAGTCTTTATAAAAATATAAAATAATAGTTAGTAAGCAAAGGTATTTCAGAGATAATTATTTTAGAATTTTGCAGTTTTTAGGTCGTCGTTGAAGTCTTTATCATTAGGGAGAATAGTATCTACTTCTATATTACTATCTTCCCTAATGTTCCAGTTTCTGACAATGCTTTCCACACGTTCTCTGTATCGTGTACCTTGTTTGTCATTGTCAAAGCAGCACACTATCTCTTGCGGATTGTATGTTTTTATCAAGTTCGTGATTTGGTTGCCTGAAAGACCACCACCGGTTGAGACGAGGGCGGTGTGTTGAAACGTTTGCTTATCCTTGTATAATTCATAAAAGCTCATTGCGTCGATGGCGCTCTCAAAGATGAAGATGCGGCCGACTTTTCGGGAATATACGCCCCAGACAGAACTTGAGGCATCGCCACCAGCGGCCATGCTCTTAAAATTGTAATTGCGAATTTCATAATTGGTTACGGTTTTAGTGCCCGGCACTTTGTAAGGAAAACCAATATTAGGGATGTCCTTCTTGCCTTTTTTGTCTTTGATGATAACAATGTGCCGAAGAAAAGTTGCGACGGTATCAGGGGAAAGCTGCCTACCCCTTGTGAGGAAATGGCAGTTTTCTATAGTTGCCTC
>NZ_CALHHT010000304.1 GCF_938031315.1 uncultured Campylobacter sp. | reverse complement strand
GATCAGTTTTTTGAAATTTGCGCGCAAAAACTCCGCACCGTGCGCCGCGCTGAAGCTCCGCAAAACCCCGAGCGGCAGCCATAAATTTCTCTCGCCCTTGCGCAGCGCAAAATCCGCGAAATTATGCACAAAGACCGCAGGCTGGCGCCTTGCACTCTCTGCTATCTGCACGCCCTCCGCACTCTGCGAGTTTTCCACCTTTTTCACGCTCTGTGAATTTTCTACGCCCTCTATATTTTCCGAGTTTTCTGCATACTGCGCGCTCCGCGAGCCCCGTGCGTTTTTTGCACTATGTCCATCATTTGTATTTTCCGCACTTTGCGTACTCCGCATACTTTCCGCATTTTCTGCGCTCCATACGCCTTCTGCCGCTAGTTTCGTTTCGCATACGGCGCCGCGAAGCGAAATCTCGCCCAGCTCGCTATCGTCCGCGCAATTTGCAGCGCCGATAAAATTTTCGGACAAATTTTCATCTAAAACCCAAGCTAAATTTTTAGACTGGATTTTATCCGTAGCGGCATACTTGTGAGTCGTATCCTTGTAAAGCTCGATCTTGCTACCGCCCGAATGGAGCCTCTTTAGCAAAACTTCGTCTGCGCCGCGCTCGCAGAGCAAAATTTTATCCGTGCAGGTCGCGCTCGCGTCTAATTCGCCCCCAAGAGCTTGCGTTTTGCTAAATTTAGCAGCACTAGCTTCATTTGCAAAAATCCCGTCCGCGCGGGCTGTATCCGTACAAAACCCATTCTTGCAGGCGCGTAAAATTTTACCAAACAGCGCCGCGTAGGCCGCCTCGTCTAAATCCTTTTCGCGTACGATGATCTCGCCTACGCCCGTCGCGGCAAAATCCGCTATACGCGCAAGCAGTGCCGCCTCGCTGCCGCAGAGCGCGCGATTTGTGATGATCGTAATGCGCGAAGCAAGCTCTAAATCTAGCATCCGCCCGCTCTTTTAGGCCCAAAATCCGTGCGCGGCACAGCACTGAGGCTTAAAATTTTGCCCGCAGCCCTAGGAATTAAAATTTTATTTGCTAGGGCGAGCGCCGAAATCCCCGCTGTCACTCCATATTTCAAAATTTCGTCCGCACAAACAAGGGCTGAAATTCTAGCCGCAGTGCTAGAACTCAAAGCGTTCGTAGAACTGCTCGATTTTATCGGCTTTGCGTTGCCGTTACATA
>NZ_CALHHT010000303.1 GCF_938031315.1 uncultured Campylobacter sp. | reverse complement strand
AGCTCGCAAAGGAAATTTTCGGCGGCAAAGAGGGTAAGATCGAGTATATAATCACTCAAGGAAACGACCGTATCAACGCCGTGCGAGATAATAAAGTAGATCTTGATATCGCAGTGATCACGGTTACGAAAGAGCGCGAGAAGATAGTGGATTTCTCAAATCCTTATTTTAGCGTAAACGTAGGCGTGCTAAGCCGCGCGGGCGATAATATCAAAACCGTAAACGATCTGCAAGATAAGGAAATTTTAGCGGAGAGCGGCACCGTTGCGTATGAGTATTTTGCAAAGCAGGGTCATACGATCCTTCCTTGCAGCAACTCCTCCGATTGCTATCGCAAGCTAAAAGCGGGCGAAGGCGCTGCATACGCAGACGATAATCTCGTCGTTTTGGCTTATGCGGTAGTAGATAGAAAGGTCGAAGCAAATATTATAAATTTAGGCACCTCGGACTTCTTGGCTATCGCGGTGCAAAAGGGTAATGACGATCTGCTTGACGCTATAAATTCCGGGCTTGTAAATTTAAGCAAAAGCGGCTTTTTCAAGAAAATTTTTAATGAGACGATAGATCCGTATTACAAAGGTACCGCCGAAAGGAAGTATTTCTTGCTGGATGATCTTTACAAAATGTTTTAAGTTTATCAAAGGATAAAAGATGAAAAAATTTTTATTTGCGCTGCTATTTGCGGCGAGCGCAATTTTTGCAAACTCCTTAGACGAGATCAGAGCGAGCGGCAAGATCCGCATCGGCGTGCAGAGCGAGCAGCCTCCGTTTAGCTTTGACGATAACGGCACGATGGTGGGATTTGAGGTCGATTTGGCTAAAGAGCTCGTAAAGAATTTATTCGGCAACAAAAGCAGCGATATAGAATTTGTCCCGGTCGGATCGAACGAGCGGGTGGCTGCCGTCGTGCAAAACAAGGTCGATCTGGTCATATCCGAGCTTACCGTGACTAAAGAGCGGGCGCGAGAGGTGGACTTTTCATATCCTTACTACTCGGTGCAGATCGGCGTATTAACCAGAGCCGACGATAATATCTCCCGCATCGATCAGATCGCGAATAATAAAATTTTAACCGTAAGCGGCACTACCGCCGACGATCACTTCAAAAGCGCGGGCTATACGATCATAAACTGCGCCGATGCCAACGAGTGCGTCGCGAAGCTAAAGGCGGGCCAGGGCGTCGGCTTTGCCGACGATAATACCGTCGTGCTCGGATACGCTAGAAACGATGCCGCGCTGGATGCGAAGATCACCAATCTAGGCAGGGTCGATTACATCGCCGTAGCTCTTGCCAAGGGTAACACTCAGCTACTCGATGCCGTAAACGGTAGCCTCATTAGAATGTATAAGAATAAATTTTTCCAAAAGAGCTTCGAAAACGACATCAAGCCTTATTACGGCGGTAAGATCGATAAAAAACATTTTACGCTTGATGAGGTTTATAGCCTGTTTTAAGCCTAGACGCATTTAAAATTTTAAGGCGTCGTTTGGCACCTAAATATACGCGCAGCTGC
>NZ_CALHHT010000302.1 GCF_938031315.1 uncultured Campylobacter sp. | reverse complement strand
AGCTTTAAAGAATTTAGCGCCGATCTGAAGACGCTGCTAGGAGGTGCAAATTTGGATCAAAGCGGCAACGCCGACATAATCGAAGAGCTTCGCAAAACGCTTGCGAGCATCGATGAAAAAGCACTTTTAGATGAAAACGAATAACGAAGAAAAAGAGACCTTTTGGATCGCGTACGCCGATTTGATGGCGGGACTACTTTTTGTTTTCGTGCTTTTAGTAGGCGGCATCATCGTCAAATACTTCCTCACGCAAAGCAACCTACAAGAGAAAGAAAGTCAAATTTCAAGCGCGCTAGCAAGCCTGCAAAGCCAGGAGAAAAAAAGCGCCGAGCTTGAGGCGCTGAATAAAATTTTTAGCGACCAGCTTGAGAAGCTAAACATCGAAAATACCGACCTTCGCAAGCAAAATTCCATCTATTTCATACAGATCGAAGATCTAACAGAGATGGCGGAGAAGCTGAAAAAAGAGAATTTAGACATCAACTCGCTTCTGCAAAAAGCGCGCGACGACGCCAACGCTACGATCAGCCAAAACGAGCTTAAGATCGCCTTTTTGCTCGATCAGCTCACGCAGAAGCAGAGCGATTTTAATAAAATTTTACAAGACCTCAACGTCACGAAAAACCGCATCCGTAACCTAACCGGAATGAAGGTCAAGATCATCGCCGATCTGAAGGAGAAGCTGGGCGGCAAGATCCGCATCGATAACGAAAGCGGCGCGATGACGCTAAGCTCGTCGATCCTTTTCGACAAGGGCTCAAGCGAGCTGAAAGAGGGCGCCAAAGAGGCGCTCCGCTCGACGCTACAGAGTTATTTTGCCGCGCTTTTGGATAACGATGAAATTCGCGAAAATTTAGATCAGATCATCATCGAGGGGCACACGGACAGCGACGGCGGGTATTTATACAACCTCGAGCTGTCGCAAAACAGGGCGTTTGCCGTGATGGATTTCATAAACTCGTGGAATAAAGATGAGCGGCTGCAAAAATATCTCATAGCCAGCGGTCGCAGCTATACGCAGCCCGTGATGCGCAGAGGCGTCGAGGACAAGGACGCCAGCCGCCGTATCGAGATAAAATTTACGCTCTCAAACAAAGAGGCGATGGAGGAGATCAGGAAATTTTTGCAGTTCGACGCGAACGCTACGAATTAGTGGCTCGCTCGAAATTTTAATCCCCAAAAAAGAGGGCTTAAAATTTTAAAATTCTTAAAGAATTAATGTCTCATCTGAAATTTCAACGGCGGCAGAATGTATCCTTTTATTTTGGCGCGAATATTATGAACGAGCGGCTCGCTAAATTTTACCGTAGCCCTTACGTGGCGTTTATGTAACGCCTGCCGCGGCGGAATGGGCTTAAATTTAAAGCCCACGCATTTTGACGCGCTTTTAGTGTTGCCCTGCGGATGATATAGTCTAAATTTAGACCTTTAAATTTAAGCCGTAAATTTAAGCGGATTTCGCGAGCGGCTTAAAATTTAAATGGATTAAAAGCCTTGTTCGTTTAGCTTTCTATATCCGTCACAACCGGCTTGATCACCCAAATCGCAAGCCTTGCTGAAGTATTTTTTTGCCATACTTATATTCTGACTTATGCCTTTTCCTAAATAATATGAAATTCCGATATTATAGCATCCGCTTCCATCTTTTAAATTGCAAGCTTTTAGATATAGTTCATTTGCCTTTTTATAATCTTGCTTTACGCCTTTGCCAGAGCTATACAAAACTCCTAGATTATAGCACCCTTTGCCATATTTTAAATCACAAGCCTTAGAATATAACTCATTTGCTTTATTATAGTTTTGTTCTACACCTTCTCCTTGTTCATATAAAAACCCTAGATTGTTGCATCCTGCGTCATGTTCTAGGTCGCAAGCTTGAGAATATAGCTTGCTCGCTTTTTTATAATCTTTATTTATGCCTTTGCCGTGTTCATATAAAATTCCAAGATTAGTACATCCTATGCCATATCCTAAATTACAAGCTTTAGAATACAATTCACTCGCTTTTTTATAATCTTGTTTTTCATATAAAGCCCCTAGATCATTACATCCTAACCCATATCCTAGATTACAAGCTCGAGAAAGTAAGTTTCTTGCTTTCTCGATATTTTGTTTTATGCCTTCGCCTAAATAGTGTAAGACTCCAAGATTGTAACATCCTTCGGCAATTTCTAAATCGCAAGCTTTAGAATAGAATTGATCCGCTTTTTGGTAGCTTTGTTGCACGCCTTCACCTTTTTCATATAAAATTCCAAGATTATGGCAGCTTTCGCCATGTTTTAAATCGCAAGCTTTCAAATATAGCTCGCTTGCTTTTTTATAATCCTGTTTTATATTTTCTCCGAAGTAATATGCGCTACCGAGATTTGCACACGCTGATGCATCGTTATTGTCGCATTTACTTTGCAGTTCGTTTTCATTAAAATCGCTCTGTTTTGCCACTACTAAAGTCGCCGTGGCGATCAGCGCTAAAAATATCTTTTTCATACATCGCTCCGTCTGAAATTTCGGCTATTTTATTTCATTTTCGCTTAATCTT
>NZ_CALHHT010000301.1 GCF_938031315.1 uncultured Campylobacter sp. | reverse complement strand
TAATGCAAAATCCCGCGCAATGCGGGATTAGCTGGCTCTGCGCGAGCAAAGCAAATAAAGCGCAAAGCTGTCCATTAATGAAATTTTGAAATTCTACGAAATTTTAAATTTAGCGCCCAAGCCTTGAAATTTTCGTCCGCACCAAATGCGCTGCGCTCAAAGCCCCTCAAGCGTTATATCATAGAGCTTCTCGACCGTTTCGTCGTTTAAATTTAGCGTCTTTTTGCTTTGTAAAAATTCTAAAATTTCATCCTGCGCAAAGCCTACTCTTTGTGCGCAATGCTCGTGCGCAGGCAAAAAACCGCGGCATAGCGCGATATTTTCTAAAATTTCCTCATCGCATAAAAAACAATATGGCTCGTCGTGCAATCGCCCCTCAAATTTTAAAATTTCGGCGTAGCTTTCTACGATTATGCGGCGCGGATTTTGTTTGCCGAAGCGCGCAGCGGCCTCTGTGAGCAGCTCGTAGTAAAATTTATCCAGATGCTCGGCATCTTTTAGGTGTGCGTATAAAAGTCGCATAAACTGCTGCCAAAATAGCAGCTTCTCGCGGCTTGCGAGCCACGCGTATCCCAGATGCATCACGCCGCTAAGACGAGGGAGGAAGTTTGGATTTTGCGAGAGCTCGAAGTCGATCTTATAGCCCTGGATGATGTTTGAATGGCGCGCGCCGTAAAAGCGATACGCACGCACGAGCGCGCTTTCGCTCAGCACGTCCACGATGCAGTCCTCGTCCCTAACTTTGGTCGTTTTTAATATAAATCCTTGCATTTTCCTATTTTAGCGAAATTCACATATAAATTTAAATAAAGAATTTTAGGTTATAATCAGAAGTTACATTTCATGGAATTTAAAGGAAATCATATGAATTTTGGAGATCTATTTTCAAAAATACGTAGGACGCAACCTGCGCCGAGCGAAGCTCCTACGCACTGGATCAAGTGCCCGGGATGCGGCGCGCTGATGTATAGCAAAGAGGTCGAGCAAAATCATAGCGTTTGCCCCAAGTGTAACTATCACCTTCGTTTTGACGCGCAGGCTCGCATCGATCTGATCTGCGACGAGGGCTCGTTCGTGGAGTTCGATAAAAATTTGCAGCCCGTCGATCCGCTAAAATTCGTAGATAAAAAATCCTACAAAAAGCGTATTGCCGAGAGCAAAGAAAAAACGGGCAGGCTTAGCGCGGTGATTGCGGGCGAGGGCGCTATAAGCCGCCAGAGGATTCAGCTCGTGGTATTTGATTTTAATTTTATGGGCGGAAGCCTGGGCTCCGTGGAGGGCGAGAAGATCGTGCGTGCTGTAAAGCGTAGCCTCGATAAAAACGAGCCGCTAATCGTCGTAAGCGCAAGCGGCGGCGCGAGGATGCAAGAAAGCACCTTTTCGCTAATGCAGATGAGCAAAACCTCCGCCGCGCTTAAAATTTTATCCGAGCATAAGATTCCTTTCATCTCCGTTCTTACCGATCCTACGATGGGCGGCGTGAGCGCGTCCTTTGCGTGGCTGGGAGATATCATCATCGCAGAGCCTGGCGCTCTTATCGGCTTTGCCGGGCAGCGCGTCATCAAGCAAACCATCGGCGCGGATCTGCCGGAGGGCTTTCAAAGATCGGAATTTCTGCTCGAGCACGGATTAATTGATGCGATCGTGCCTAGAGCTGAGATGAGACAGTATTTAAGCGATATAATCAACGTGCTTAGCAAAAACGCCGTGCAGATTGACGATACGAGCGATAAGTCGCTGCACGAAGAGGGAAGCGAAGAGTAGTGCAGATAACGGTAAATTCCATTCAAAAGGGCACGGACGAGTTTGCTAGCGAGATAAGCGCCTATAAAAAAATGGCAGCTAAATTTGCCGCAGTGCGAGATGAGACATTTTTTAATGCTAATATCGCTCGCGCACAAAGCACATCTGCTGAGCTAGCGCTTAAGGCGTATGATGAAGCTTATCTACCGCGCCTTAGCGGATACGTCGTAGCTTTGGATGAGCGCGGGCAGGAGCTAGATAGCGTGGAATTTGCCGGAATGCTAAAGGACAAAAGCGCCGTGTCGTTTTTCATCGGTGGCGCTTACGGGCTTAGTGAAAATTTTAAGGCAAAAGCCGATAAAATAATCAGTCTTAGCAGGCTTACGTTAGCGCATAAAATCGCTAAACTTTTGCTCTTTGAGCAAATTTTTCGCGCGCTGTGCATTAACGCAAACCATCCATATCACAAATAAAGGGAAGTAATGAAGAAAAACGAGTTGAAATTTTACAAGAAAATTTTAGAAGAAAAAAGAGAGCAACTCATCGCCAATATTAATAGCTCTGTAAATGAAATTTCGGAATTGCGCGAAAATAAAGCTGCGGATGATTTTGACGTAGCGAGCATGAATACGGATTTAAGCATCGAATACTCGCTCAATGTTAATCAACAAAAGGCGTTTTTAGAGATCGAAAGCGCGCTTAAGCGCATCGAAAACGGCACTTATGGGCTTTGCGAGAGCTGCGGCGAGCAGATAAGCTTAGAGCGCCTTAAAGTAAATCCGGAGGCGAGATTGTGCATTTCGTGCAAGGAACAGGCGGAAAAGCAAAATAGGAGTTAGCTATGAAAACCAAGCAATTCTTTTTATATTCGATCGTCTATATCGCAATCGTCGCGATTTTAGTTTTTACGCAGCAAAGCAGTAGCTATACACTGGGGCTTTTCGGTTTTACGCTTACGCTTCCTGTGGCAGTGTGGATCGTACTGCCGCTAATTTTATATATGATTTTGGCGATTTTTCATATCGTTTTTCATAGCTTCGCGTTTTACCGCACAAAAAGGGCGATCGCAAAGGATCTAAGCGCATACGATGCGATGAGTAAAGAGGTTTTGCTGGGTCTTGATACCAATAAAGACTTTAAAACCGAGTATTTTAAAGACCCGAGCGAGCTTACTAAAATTTTATCTCCGTGGTACGATAGCACTGGAATAGATGTCAAAAATGAGGATCTAAAAGAGGTCATAGGCGTTATCGAGAAGGTTAAAAACGGCGAAGTGGCGGATCTGCGAAAATATAAACTTCCTAAAGATAACGGACTATTTTTGCAAAACGAACTCAACCGCCTCGATGCCGAGCCTGCGTATGCGTATGAAATTTTAAAAACCAAGGGCGTTTATAGCGAAAATATCACTAAAAAAGCCTATGCCGTAGCGCTTGCCAAAGGAAGCTACGATAAGATCAAAGCCTATAAAATTCCTCAAGATATAGCCGAGGTAAATATTTTAGTGGATCGCGCGGTGAATGACGCGAGCTTTGAGATCAGCAGCGAGGAGCTTTTCGATCTCGTAAATAATGAAAAATTTAGCGAGCAGGATTTTATCGGCTTTGCTAAAAAGCTAAAAAATCATCTCGCTCCAGAGCAATACAAAGCCTTTTTCGAGCGGCTCAAAAACGAGAATCAAGAAGCGACCGAGGCATATCTGTACGCGCTATATGAGCTTGGCATGATCGACGAGTTTAGAGAGCAGCTAAGTCTTGCCGACGGCGACGAGTTTGAGAAGTTTAAAATTCTGCTATTTTTGCGTGACAACGGCAAAAACGTCCCCGCATCGCTGATATTTTAGCTTACGTGATTTCGCCCGCTTTTGCAAGCGAAGTCCGTTTTGCGGCGGCTCAAATACAGCCCGCGCAATGCACCGATCAAAAACTCGCGCGCAGATCTGAAATTTTAAAATTTTAGCGTAGGTGCGGATATTTAAATTTAAAGCCTTGATCGTCGCGCACGGCTCTTG
>NZ_CALHHT010000300.1 GCF_938031315.1 uncultured Campylobacter sp. | reverse complement strand
GTTTATCAACATACCGCGCATTGTTATAGAAATTATGCACGGCATTTCGGGGAGCATCGGCATTATCGCGTCCGTTCCGTGTACGGCGCTTGCTTCCGTTTTTGTGCTTAAGCGCCCGCGCGGGCGGTAACTGCGGGTTTTACTCCCGCACAGGTTGTTAGGTAAAAAGAGCCGGCGTATCTGGCAAGCGCCGGTTTTTTCGGCAGCGTACGCTGTCTTGTAAAATTTTTATCAGGAGACTTCAAAATGAAAAAGAAAATCTTGCGGTTTGCCGTACTTGTGGCCGTTGTTTTTTCGCTCATTTCCTGCGTTGAAACAAAGAGCGCGGCAAAAAACAGAGAACAGCCGGCAGTCCGTACCGCAAAGGCCCGCGGCAAGCAATCGGATGAGGTAAAGCTTACCCATAAGCTTATTCAAAAAGGACAGGCGGGAAGCAATGAGGTTACGCTCAGTTTCGGCGTAACGGGCGACGTGCACGGCAGGCTGTATGCCTACGATTATGCCGTCTGCGAAGCGGTTCCCGGCGCGGGCTTTGTCAAAACCTATGTGCTCGCTCAGGAGCTGCGCAAAGAAAATCCGAACGCGGTTTTAATCGACGTGGGAGATACCGTGCAGGACAACAGTGCGGAGCTTTTTAACGATCTTGAAATTTTAAAAAACAACATCCTCTCCGCGCAAAATTTAAAGCTAAAAACCGACTCCGAAATTTCAAATATCTACACCGCCTTGATACAAAACGCCGCGCG
Organism: uncultured Campylobacter sp.; assembly: GCF_938031315.1. GTDB lineage: Bacteria > Campylobacterota > Campylobacteria > Campylobacterales > Campylobacteraceae > Campylobacter_B. The sequence continues at coordinate 1,025 of NZ_CALHHT010000300.1, read as the reverse complement.
CGAAAGCAAGAGATTTGATGCGATATTTTTCGTCCGCACGCCGGGCGTTGAAAATAGCGCGGCGCAAGGCGATGATGCGGTAAGCGACGCAGGCTCCGTGCGAGACGGCCCGCTTCCAAGCGCCGTAACGAAAAATGACGGCTCGCGAAACGATGCCTCGCAAAATAAAGCCTCGGGCGGCGGAAGCGCTTCGCCAAATAGCGCGAGCGTTTTAGAGGGCGGCACGAACGGCGCGCAAAGCAGAGGAACTTCGCAGAATGCGGATGCCGCAGCGCAAAACGGGGAAGAAATTTTAAGTTTTTACAGCCGCGATGCGAGGATAAAAAATTTAGGCGAGATCAAAATTTCAAATTTTACCGCGGATATGAAAGAGGGCGAGCTGGTATCGCGATATATGCGCATCGAAGGGGCTTGGAGATATTTTTTGATCAAACGCGTAAGCGCGGATGAATACCTTTTGGGCTTTGTCGATACGAATATGCTAAGCTCCAAACTAGCGGGGCTGGGCGAAATTTTACTCTTTAACGGCGGCGGCGAAATTTATAATTTTAGCGGCAATCTATTTGAGCTTTTAGGGCGAAGTTTCGATCTAAAAAGCACGCGCGAGGCGATGTTTGCGGATATAAACTCCAGCCTAAGCCTTATCTATTTTGAAGAGTTTTCGCCCTCCGCAAGCCCAAACGGCTCAAATTTAAACGGCAGCGAGCTTAGCGGAAGATTGAGCGATGATGCGATCTATGTCATGGCGATTGAGCGCGCAAGCAGCTGTTTAAATGCGAGAAATTTTATGATTTTAGCGCTTGCGGCGATGTTTGCGCTCTGCATCGCCTTGGGTGTTTGGAATTTTAAATTTTTAAAGCACCGCATTCTAGCTCCACTAGTAGCGCTAAAAGATGCGCTTGAGCTTAGTAACGATCACGCGGCTTTGCGTGGAATTTCGGCACTCGAGCCCGCCGCGCCCATAGATGAGATCGCGCGAAAATTAGATGAAATTTTAAAGCCCGCCGTGCGCCACGGAGATTTTA
>NZ_CALHHT010000299.1 GCF_938031315.1 uncultured Campylobacter sp. | reverse complement strand
TGCGGCAAATAAGCTTAAATTTAAGCGAGCCGTCTAAATACGGATTGATTTTACCTAGTCAAAATTCCATTATGCAACGCGAGATAAATTTAATAAAGCGCAGCACAAACGAGCACTAAATCGCATCAAGCAAGCGCAGTCTTGCAAAGCTGAAGATTAAATTTTAAAATTCTGCCTAGGTGCGGAGCAAAAAATTTGATCTACCGAGCTTCCAGCATCGCGATTTTGTTAATGTAATCGGCAAAATTTAGATTTTTTAGGTTCGTTTTGATGTAGATGCGCGTGAAAATCACATAGCCGATCTCGTTGCTGAGCGTGCCGTCGGAGTAGATGAAAACGTTGGTGAGAAACTCGCTATTTTCGGATTTGTAGAAGGTCCCGATCTGAAAATTTAAAAGCTCGTAAAATAGCTCGTCAGTATCGCTCATCGCTGCCTGCATCTCTTCGTCGATACGCATTATATCGGCATATAGCACGCGCTCTTGGTTGGCGACGACAAAACACGCGCGGTTATTAAATTTCAGTGCGAACATCGCCATGTTTTCAAAATCGCTTTGATTTTTCAGTAGGAAGTATAAAATTTTAAATAAGCTGGTGTGCGAGCCGAAGCTCGTGCCGAAGGCCTCATCCGCAGCCTGCGCGCTTGAGCGCGGAAATTCCACTATGAAGCTATCATCGACTTTTTGATAAATGCTATTTTCTTTAATCATATAATCCTCGTTAAAATGCACTCTTTGATTTTCGTCGTCTATCAGCACGCAAGAGATTAAATTTTTATCACTCAGATCCGCAAAGCCCGCCAGCGAGGTAGCCAGATCATTTTCTTGCGCGATAGGAAAACGATCGGATTTCTCATCCAAAATTCTTTTACCAAAGCCCAATTTTCTATAAAAAAACTCGCATGCGTCGGCACTTTTAGCGACGCCGAGGAATGATTTTGCTTTAAATAGTGCCATTTTTTCTCCTAAAATTGCAATTATACCGAAACACTATTATTTCAAACTAAAATTTAACGTCCTGCTCGGCGCTTGCAAAAAGCAGTTGCCTGATCGCCTCTTTGCCCGCTTCAAGGCCAAGTCCTTCTAAATTTAGCGGCGCGCTGAGGCTGTAATTTATGCGCGAAAACGGCTTTGGCAAGACCATCTCGTCCCAGCTGCGAAATTTCCAAAAACTGCTCGCTTCGTAATTTAGCGCGTAGATATCTAAGCTTAGCCGCTGCGCAAGGATCACGGCTCCGTCCGCGACGCTGTGAAGCGGGCCGCGCGGGCCGTCGGGAGTGATGATGACGTCGGTGCCGTTTTTTATCTCTTTGATCGCGCGCATAAGCGCGCGCGCTCCGCCCTTGAAACTGCTGCCGCGAATCGCGCCGATACCGAAATGCGAGATCACGCGCGTGATGATCTCGCCGTCTTTATGATCGCTGATGATGACCTTAGCTCGCTTAGCATTGCCGAAATCCCGCAACCACCAACGCCTATAAGCAAAGCTCATCATCGCTAGTCTTCCGTGCCAAAACACGACGATACAGGGCTTTTCAGGCAGTTTCGTGGGGGTAAATTTAACCCTGCACGTTAAAAAAATACACCAAATCAGGATAAAAATGAGATATTCAGAGGCGCGGAAAAACAACCGCTTTTTAAGCGATAACTTTTCCATAAAGCGCCATTCTGGCGGTCTTTTCGACACGTACTCTGCGCGTCTTGCCTAACAGCTCCTCGTCGCCTTGCGCGCAGATTAGAAAATTTGAAAAGCTTCTACCGCCTACTTGGTTGTTTTCGCGCAGCTCCTCGAAATACACGTCGAAAATTTTATCTTTTTGCGCTCCTGCGATCTCGTCTAAAATTTTAGCGTGAGCGCTTTGCAGCCTGCTTAATCTTTCGCTTGAAATTTCATCATCCAGCGGCTTTAAATTTGCCGCCGGCGTAAGCGGTCGTGGGCTAAATTTAAAGGAAAAAACCTGCTCGAATCTCACCGCCTCCAGCACTTCCATCGTCTCAGCAAAATCCTCCTCGCTCTCGCTCGGATAGCCCACAATGATGTCGGTGCTGATCGCCACGCCCGGGCAGCTTTGGCGCAGTTTAAGCGCGCGGTCTAGATACCACTGCTTGGTATATCCGCGCTTCATATCGCGCAAAACCTTACTCGAGCCGCTTTGTAGCGGCATATGCATCGATTTGCAAATTTTAGGATTATTGCAAAAAACGTCCAAAAATTTATCGTCCATATGCAGCGGATGCGGGCTAGTAAAGCGGATGCGCTCGATGCCCTCTATCTCGCTAAGCCGCATGAGCAGGTCGCTGAAGTCGATTTTTTCGTGCGCATTAGAAAAGCGCTTGCCGTAATTATTGACGTTTTGACCGAGCAAAAATATCTCTTTAGCGCCGCGAGCGGCGGATCTTTCGGCTTCGCGCAAGATGATTTGAGCGGGGATCGAAATTTCATCGCCTCTAGTCTGCGGCACGATGCAGTAGGAGCACTTTTTGTCGCAGCCGATCATTATGTTTATGAAGGATTTATATGGCGAGCTCGCAAAATCTCCGAAGGCAAACTCGCTCTCGTCGTAGTTTATGTCGGTGCTGATAAATTTTGGCGTACGAACGGCTTGTGAAATTTTAGATACGTTTCTGGCGCCGAGTACGAAATCCACGAATGGTGCGCGCTTAAAAATTTCTCCGCCCAGATGGCTTGCGGTGCAGCCGCAAACGCCGATTTTGGAGCCCTTTTTTCGCGCCTTATCAAAAGCTCCGATCTCGCTAAAAAGCTTATGCACTGGCTTTTCGCGCACGGAGCAGGTATTTATCAAGATCAGATCCGCAATATTTACGTCGTCGGTAATCTCGTAATCTTGCTCTTTTAGCTGCGCGATAATATGCTCGCTATCGCGCACGTTCATCGCGCAACCTAGGGTCTGGATGAAGAGGAGTTTGCTCAAAGGATATGCACCTCGTACATATACTCGTTTTCGTTCAGCCCGTATCGCACTATGCGCTGATACACGCTAAAACCCTTAGTGTCGAAAAAATCCACCAAAGCGGCTAAATCTTTTTGAGAATTTTCTCTATCCAGATAAAATATTTTTTGTCCGCTCTTTTCTACTTGGGCTTGCAAATCCTCGATCTTAACGCTTTTTGGCTTAGAGGCAAGCTCCGTTCTGGCAAGTTTTAGCTGCATGATCTATCCTTTCATTTATGTTTTAAACCCGCGAGTTTAGCGAAATTTAGATAATAATTCGTTTAAATAAAAATAAAGTCAAAATTCCATATAATACCGCACTTCAAAATTTAAAATCCAAATTTAGTAGCACAAAATCAAATCTTAAGGAAAATTTATGGAAAAAATCACCGACATCATCGAGTCGATTGCAAATGAAAAGGGGCTTGAGCCCGCAGACGTGAAAGAGCGCGTCAAAACGGCGTTCATCCAGACCGCAAAAAGACTTTTCGGCGAGGAGTATCTCTACGACAGCGAAGTCGATCCGCAGACCAAACGCGTCAAGCTCTACCAAAAGGTCCACGTCGTCGCAGATGATGATGAGCGGCTCGATGATCACAACTTCATCGCGCTTAGCGAAGCCAAAAAAATAGGCGAAAACGCAGAGATCGGCGATGAGTTAAGCTACGAAATAAATATCGAAAACCTCGGTCGCACGGCTTCCGGCGTGCTGGCTAGAGAGCTAAATTTTCATATCCAGCGACTGCTCGAAGAGAAAATTTTTGAAAACTATAAAAGCAAGGTGGGCACCCTCACCCACGGCACGGTCACTAAGATCGATCACGACGGCACGACCTACGTAGAGATCGAGGATACGAAGGCTTTCATGCCGCAAAAAAACCGCATCAAGGGCGAAAATTTCAAAGTGGGCGACGTGCTGCAAGCCGTCATCAAAAACGTAGCGATCGACAAATCTCACGGCATCAGGCTAGAACTTTCGCGCACCAGCCCGAAATTCCTAGAAGCCCTACTCGCCGCCGAAGTTCCCGAGATCAAAGACGGCAGCGTCATCATCCAAGCCTGCGCCAGAATCCCCGGCAGGCGCGCCAAGATCGCGCTTAGCGCCGTCTCGCCAAATGTCGATCCGGTAGGCGCCACCGTCGGCAAAGGAGGCGCTCGTATCGACGCGGTGAGTAGATTTTTAAGCAAAAATTTGCAAGACGGAAGCGGCGGCGAGAGCATCGACGCGTTTGAATACTCCGCAAGTCCCGAAATTTTGATCACTCGTGCAATGGCGCCTGCGATCGTAAACTCGGTCAAAATAGCGCAGGACGGCAAGGCGATCGTCTATGTAAACCCAGATCAAAAAAGTAAAGCGATCGGCAAAAACGGCCTAAATATCCGCCTCGCCTCGATGCTATGCGGCTGTGAGATCGAGCTTATCGAAACCGGTTCGGCAAGCGAGAAAAAGGTCTCCACGGAGGAAGGCCTTAAAAATCTCGAAGCGCTTTTCGGCGAGCTGTAGAGCTCGCGTACTTCGCTTTTTGAAATTTTGTAAATTACGCCTTTTATAAAATTCTATTCTTTTAGGATTTTACGAATTGTAAATTTCGTCTTTTGAAAATTCTGCAGCAAAGCGAAATTTTATTTTGCGCGTAGAATGTGCAGAATCTGAAGCGAGCGGCATTTTGCAAATTCGGTGGCTAGCGAAATTTGTAAATTTGATGCTCTGCAGAATTTTAATATGAAATTTTACGGAGTGCGGAATTTTAAAATTTAACGCCATATTCGCAGCCTATGGAATTTGCAACATAAATTTAAAAGCAGCGCCGCGCTTTATGAAATTCCGTTTAAATTTTAGCCCGCGATATATGTCTTGAGGTGAAAAAGGCCGCTCAATCGCAAGATCGCGCTTCTTGCAAAGATAATGGCGGCGCATTACTCCGCTCGCTCGCAAAGCCCGCCAGCCTTCCGATGACGCTTTGATTCGGAGCGGGTCGCGTCTGCGTAAATTTTGTATTATTAGGATCGCGGATTTGCTTATTGCTAAATTTAGTGTAGATGCGGCTACCGCGCGCCGCTACGACAGGGTCAGGCTTGCGTTAAATTTACCCCAATCGCGCTGTATTTTGCGATAAAAATTTGTAAAATTTCATTTTCGGTCGGCACTAAAAAATTTTATAAAGCTCTATTTTAAAATTTGCGGCACGGGCACGTACCGACCAGGTCGTCAAGCTAAAATCAAATATCAAAATCCAAGCGACGAATGCAGAAAACCCTCGCGCCTAGCGTATCTGCGGCGGCGGTGCGGGCACGCTAAATTTATCGCTTTTGGGACGCAAAAGACGCGCAGGCGCGGGCAAAATTTATTGATTTTAGAGTTTAAAGCATCGGATTCGCGCGCCTAGGCTAAATTAAAATTTAAAGCGCGCGACGTTTCGGACGCATCCGCGCGACTGCGAGCGCTCATAAAATTCGCCCGAAGCAAGGTTATAAAACCGCGGACGGGCGCAAAATTTATCGCCGCAAAAATCAAAACCGCGAAAGTAAAAAGACTCCACGAGCGCTCGCTGCCGCATCCGCCCGAGCAAATTAAAATCGCATGATCCGCCTAGCCGGCATACGCGGAGGGCGCTGCTGCAGGCATTTGCACTTAAATCCGGTGCGATCGCAATGCGATTTAAAACTGCGCCTGCTTAAATTCACGCCGTTTCGGTTCGCTCGCAATCACATCTCGCCGCAGTAGCGCTTTAAATTCGCGCCGCCGCTTAAAAGTGCAAATTTTACCTCTCAAACGGCGGTGCGAAATTTCACTAAAATTTCGTCTCTTAATTCGGCGCGCAATTTATAAAATTTCGCCCTCGCCGCGCTCCGAAATCTGCGGCTTAGGCAGCGCCAGGCTCTTTGCGGTTTTGCTAAAAAGTATCAGATCCTCGGTGCTTTGCACGCTCCACGGCAGCCGCTTTAGAGCGAATTTAAAAATTTCAAAGCAGGAAACGGCGTCGCTAAATGCGCGATGGTGGACGTTTTGCACGCCTAAAAGCTCTTTTAGCGAGCCGAGCCCGTATCTTTGCGCCTCGATCGTGCGGCGCGCGAGCTCGACGGTGCAGAGCCTGCGATTTAAAAGCATCCCGAAGCCGCATTTTTGCAGGCTCGCGTCGATGAAGCCGTAGTCAAATTTGACGTTGTGCGCCACAAAAACGCTATCGCCTAAAAACAGCCTAAACCGCTCCAGCACGCTAGCTAGCGGCGGTGCGCCCACAAGATCGTCCGCGCGAATACCGGTAAGCTCCGTGATATTTTCAGGCACGACGGGCGCGTAAACGAAGCTTTCAAAGCGATCCAGCTCCTGCGTGCCGCGCGTTTTTATCGCGCCGATTTCGATGATCTGGCCGTTTGAGAGCCCACCGTTCGTCTCGATGTCCACGAAGCAAAAGATTTCATCCGAAATATCCGTCTCGCGGGTTTTGAGCGTGATTTTGCCGTTGTCGAGTTTTATTATCTCTATGCCCAGCGCCCGCCACATCGAGAGGTCTTTGGGCTCGAAAAGCTCGGTAATTTCGGCAATGTCGCTTGCTTTTAAGATAAAATCGTAATAATTTATGCTCTTTTGAGCCAGTAAATTTATTAAATTTTCGATCTGGCGCGTCAAAATTTTACCCCTGTGCCGCGCCTAAATTTTAAGCGCACGGATCGCCTCCGCGTAATCGTTTGAAGAAAATATGTAGTTGCCCGCTACCACGACGTCGGCGCCCGCTTCGTCGATACCAGCAATATTCAGCCCATTTACGCCGCCGTCGACCTCGATGAGACATTTTGCGCCTTTGCGATCGATCAGCTCGCGCAGCTGCTTAATTTTTTCAAGCGCGGAGGGGATAAATTTCTGCCCGCCAAAGCCCGGATTAACGCTCATCAAAAGAACCATATCCACTTCGCCCAAGATAAACTCCAGTGTGCTAAGCGGGGTGTGCGGATTCAACACGACTGCGGGCGAGACGCCGCTGCGGCGGATATGATCTATGAGGCGCAGCGGATGGGTCTCCTCCTCGATGTGGAAGCTAAGAAATTTCGGCTTTAGCGGCAAAAAAAGATCGACGAAAAACGGCACGTTTTTAACCATCAGATGAATATCCAAAGGCTTGCTGCTTGCCTTTGCCGCGGCGCTTACTACGAGCGGTCCGATCGTGAGATTGGGTACGAAATGTCCGTCCATCACATCTACGTGAATGAGATCGGCGCCCGCTTCGCAGACTGCGCGAATTTCCTCCGCAAGCCTTCCGAAATCCGCCGATAAAATGCTGGGTGCGACATACATTAAGATTCCTTTAAAATTTCAAGATGCGGAATTTTACTTAGTTTTGTCATAAATTTCGCTAAATTTGAACCGCGGCGAATTTTAAGCATAATTTGAAATTTTTTCGCTATAATTGCCATTTATTTTAATCACCAAGGATTTATTATGGCAAGAAGATGCGCGATAACCGGCAAAGGTGCGATGGTAGGCAACAACGTCAGCCACGCAAACAACAAGACGAAGAAGAAATTTCATGTAAATTTACGCAGCATGCGCGTACAGCTTGAAGACGGCACGACTAAAAGGATCAAAGTCGCAGCCTCTACTCTAAGAACTATGAAAAAGCTATCAAAATAACCTCTTAAAGAGGAATTTATGTCTGTTTTGGACAAGATCAAGCGATTCCTCGACTGGTCCGGCTCGACTAAGCCGGACATCAACCTCTACACAGAAATTTACGACCAGCTACGTCCTTTTCGCTTACCACTTATAACCATCGTGCTGATGATGCTAATCGGCACATTAGGCTATGTCTTTATAGCGGGCTTTTCGCTCGTGGATGCCTTTTATCAGGCGGGTATGACCTTCACGACGGTAGGCTTTACCGAAGTAGCGCCGATATCGCCCGCGGGTAGAATTTTTACCGTCTTATTCATCCTCATGGGCTTTGGAACCTTTTCGTTTTGCCTGGGCGTCGTCGTCGAGGTCATAAAAAACGGCAAACTTCAAAATTTACTTAGGGAGCAACGAATGATCAATAACATCGCAAGGCTCAAAAACCACTACATTATCTGTTACAACAACATCTACTGCGCCGAGCTTGCCAAGCAGTTTCGCGAAAACCACCTACCCTTCGTGGTGATCGATCCAGATCCGAATTTAGCCAAAATCGCCGAGGAAAACCGCTACCCCTACTTCATCGTAGGCGAGCCGCACGTGGAAACCACGATGCTAAAAGCGCATCTGTCATCTGCAAAATCTGTCATCACGCTAAGTCCAAATTTAGCCGATAATATCGCGATAATATCGCTGGTACGCCTCTACGAAAAGGAGCTTGGCCGCATCACCCCCTACTCCATAATGGCAAACAGCGACGACGACAGCGATACGCAGAGGCTAAAAAAACTCGGCGCAAATTCTATCGTCTCGCCGTCCAAACTCGCCGCACAAAGGCTCTCTGCGATCAGCGTGCGCCCCGATATGGAAAACATTTTGGAGCGATTTTTGTATAAAAAAGACTCCCTCATCGATATCGAGGAGATCACGGTGCCCGATTTTTCGTGGATCCGCTTCAAGCGCCTAAAAGAAACTCGCTTGCGCGATTTTACAAACGCCGACGTCGTGGGCATTAAGGAGCCGAACAACCGCTTCATTCCGATGCCAAGCGGCGACTATCTGATTGGCACGGGGGTAAAATTTTTAGTCATCGGCACGGCAGAGGGCATCCGCAACACTAAAAAACTCATCCGCAGCAAATACAAGCCGCAGGAGATGAGATATGTTTAAAATCGCCTCGCTTGAGCTTGGGTTACAAAATGTAGGGGGCTTCTATTTTGACGGCGTGAATTCGGGCTTTAAAAAAGAGGGTAACGATCTAGGATTTATCCGCGCGGATGAGCCCTTTGCCGTAAGCGCGATCTTTACGAGCAATAAATTTCAAGCAGCGCCGATTAGGCATTTCAAAATGGCGCAAGAGCGCGCGGGCGGAGAACTTAAAACAAATTTTATCCTCGTAAATTCTAAAAACGCAAACTCGATGACCGGGAAGCAAGGCATCGCCGATATCGATGAAATTTTTAGCGAGCTTAGCAAAAAAATCCCTCTGATAAACCCCGTCATGAGCTCCACCGGCGTCATCGGATACCGCCTCAAAAAGGAAAAAATTATCGCCGCCGCGCAAAATTTTAACCTCTCGGCACGAAACTCGAACGCCCTAGCCACTGCCATTATGACGACAGATACGATAAAAAAAGAGCTTGCGTATGAAATTTCTTTAGAAAACGGCGAGAAATTTCACATCGCAGCCGTTTGCAAGGGTGCAGGCATGATCAATCCTGCGCTTGCGACCATGCTCTGCTTCATTCTAACCGATGCAAAAATCCCGCGCGCGGATATGGACGAGCTGCTAAAAAAGGCAGCGGAGCAGAGTTTCAACACCGTAAGCGTCGACGGTGATACCTCCACCAACGATACGATTATGCTCTGCAGCAGCGCAAAATGCGCCTACGAAAAGGAAGCTTTCGCGTCCGCACTAAACTCCCTTACGCGCGAGCTTGCTCTGATGCTGGTAAAAGACGGCGAAGGCGCAACCAAGCTGGTGCGATTTAGAGTAAGCGGTGCCGCAAATGCTGGGGACGCCCGCACGGCGGCAAAGGCGCTAAGCAATTCGCCGCTTGTTAAAACGGCGATCTTCGGCGAAGACCCGAATTGGGGTCGCATAGCCTCCACTATAGGCGCCTGCGGTATCGAATGCGACGAAGAAAGGCTGCGTATCAAATACGGCGACGTGCTGCTTTATGATGCGCAAAATCACGAGCTGGACGCCGCGCGCGAGGCTGCGGCTCACGCCGTAATGCAGCAAAAAAGCTTTACGATCTGGTGCGATTTGGGGCTCGGAGATGGCGAGTTTAGCGCATACGGCTGCGATCTTAGCTACGACTACGTAAAAATCAACGCGGATTATAGATCATAAAGATTCGCAGCTCGCTTCATAACCTAAAAATCTCGTCTCGAAAATAGCGAAAGCGGCAGGGCTTTAAAGCTCTGCTCTTAAAATTTTATCATTTAAATTTGCCTATTTTAAATTTTTAAAGGCTAAAAATTTTACCTCTTAAAATTTGGAATCTCATGCGTGAAATTCAGTCTAAATTTGATAGCTGAAATTAGGTTTTAAGCGCTTTATTGATATACTTGAATAAATTTTTTAAAGGAGTAGACATGTTTCATGAATACAGAGATTTAATCACTGAGTTAAAAGGCAAAAACGCGCGATTTGATTCGCTTTTCGAGAAACACGACGAGCTGGATCACAAGATCGCCGACGCACAAGCCGGCAGAGTGCATATGAGCGATCTGGAGATCGATGCGATGAAGAAAGAAAAGCTTCGCATAAAAGATGAGCTAGGCAGCTTGCTAGCGCAATATAAAGCCGAAAAGGCAGATAAATAAAGTTGCTTGCGGCGAAATTAAGATGCAGCAGAGTGCTAGCAAGGCTTATTTCGCCGCCAAGCTTTAATCCGCGTTTAGAATTTTTTAATCGTAATAAGTTTAGCCGCTTAAATTTGCCGCGCGCGATAGAGATATTAAAACAGCGCGCCAAAACAAGTTAAAATCTACACCGCACGCTTCACCATATTGACACCGCTAAATAATTTTTACGTATCGGCTACATCACTGCATATACCAACAATGCCCGTATTAGCGCAATCAAATATAATTCGTTACGGCTCTCTATCGCCCTTTCCGCTTCCAAAAATATCTCTTGCTGAATGCGTTTTGCGCTACAGAGTAAATTAAAATTTACGCCGCATCGCCCTGCAGCCTGGCTCTTAAATTTTACTTTGCAGCGAGCATTTTCTAGTAAATTTCAAATCTTGCGTTTTGCTTGTTGCAGGCGCAATACCTACTTTAAAATTCCGCATTTCAAAGGAATCTGAAGTAGCGCTAGAATTTTAAATTCCCGTTCGCGCTAACCGCGAAATTTCAAATTCGCAGACTCCGACCAAGCGCTAGTTTATGCTAGAGCCTGCTTTAGTCGCTCCACGGAATTTAGCCAAGCTTGCTTATTTTAACCCGCTTCGTTGAGCTTTAAAAATTTAGATTATTTCTTTGATCGTATCGGATAATGCCTACCGCCACGGAATTGCTCAAGCCACCCTATTTGCTATATGCGCAATTAAAAGCGGCGCTAACGCGGAATTAAATAGTATAAGTTTGCGATCTGCAAAAGGTATGAAATTTAATCATAGAATTTTAAGCGCCAAGAATTTGCGATAGAATTTCGCCACGCAAATCAAATCCCAAAACTAACCTGGCCTACTCGAAAACCTTCGCTTCTAAGCCATGTAGCCTTTGCAAGCCGATATCGATATATTCGTTAAGCTTCTCATTATTTTCCAGCAATTTGTCGTAATAGCTCTTGGCTCTTTCTCTAGCGGTCGCATCAGGCTCGATATACTTTAGCCCGCTTTTGAAAAATCCTTTGGATTCCACAAAATAGATCGAGTGGATCTTCTCGCAGTGCGATAGCCCTGCTTCAGTGTAGTTTAAAATCGATTCGTACGCGATGTTGCCTAACAGCTCTTGCAGCCTATTTGCGGGATTTTTGAAAAACTCGGCAAACTCCTTATACGGCGTAAAAACCTGATCCAGGTTTTTCATCGCATCGCCGTAGATACCCTTTTTCAGGCGAAACATCGTCATTTCTTGAGAACTTACAAACTTCTCTATTGCTTTTATCGTATCGTTTTTATTCACTAAATTTTCCCTTTTAAAATATGAAACGCTCGGATTATATCGTTTGTTTTATAAAAATCCGTTAAAAATCGGTTAAATTTTGCCCTAGCGTTTTAGCCAAATTTCCTTGAGCGCTTTTTATTAAATTTCCCGCCTCAGCCGCCGCACTTCTCGCACAATCCTCGCACAAGCACACTTTTGACATTTTTTTGTGGCAAAGCTGGCATCGAAATCTCCTCCATTTTATGGCAGCTTTCGCAGACAAAATACGCTTTTGCGCCGTCGGTGAGCTCATAAAAGCTTTTATGATTATTTTCGCTGGTAATTATCAAATTTTTCTCTTCCAAAAGCGCTATATTGCGATATATCGTGGTTTTATTCGCACCCGTTTGTTCTACTAGTTCATCATAGCTTACCGGGCATTTTTTCTCGCTTAGGATCTGCACGATCTGCACTCTAAGTGCTGTAGGAGCAATATCGTGACTCGCTAAAAAATCTTTGGGATCCATTTTGCGCCTTTTTTAAAATTTAAGCGATGATAGCGAAATTTAGATAAATTTATATTAAGTTGCAACTAAGTTGCATACGATATACTTTCGCAATTTTTTCGGAAAGGAATTTTATGAAAAAGATTGTTTTCGCGCTTTTTGCGATGAGTTGCGCATTGTTTGCCAAACCTACGGTCAGTACGACTATACTTCCGACGAAGTATTTCGTCGAGCAGATCGCGGGCGACACGCTACAGGTAAATACGATGGTCGGCAAGGGCGCCGATCCGCACACATACGAGCCCAAGCCTTCGGAGATGAAGATGGTGCAAAACAGCGATCTGTATTTTGCAGTCGGTATAGAATTTGATGAAATTTGGCTACCGAAGCTCGCCGCGGCGTATCCAAAGATGAAGATAGTCCGCACCGAAGAGGGCATCGAAAAGATGGCTATGACGGCGCACCATCATGACGAGCACGACGCGCACGATCATAGTGCTCACCACGACGGCAAAGAGCACGACGCGCACCACGATCACGATGAAAAAGAGCATCACGACCACGCCGAGCACCATCATCACCATGACGGTTTAGACCCACATATCTGGCTCGATCCGCAGCTTGTAAAAATTCAAGCTAAAAATATTAAAGACGCGTTAACCAAACAGTATCCTAAGGATGCTAAAATTTACGAAGCAAATTTTGATAAATTTGCTAAAAAGCTGGACGAGCTGGACGCTTACGCGAAGCAAAAATTAGCGGGCGTCAAGGGAAAGAAATTTATGGTTTATCATCCGTCTTGGGGCTATTTCGCGCACCGATACGATTTGGAGCAGATCGCAGTCGAAGTGGAGGGCAAAGAGCCTAAGCCTGCGGATTTAGCCGAGCTAATCGAGGAAGCCAAAGAGGAAAAGATCAAGGTGATTTTCGTCGCACCGCAGTTTTCCAAAAAGGCAGCGCAAACCATCGCTGCACAAACAGGCGCAAAGGTGATGGAGATCGATCAGCTGCCGCTAGATTGGTATGAGACGATGAAAAAGACGATCAACGTTTTCGGAGAAAATTTGTAGTTTAATGAAATTTATTAAAATTTTACTTTTATCCGCGATCTTTAGCTCGCGGATATTTGCGTGCGCTCTGTGCGCCCTATACACGCCCACTGCGCACGTTAGCATCACTCCCGTCGCACAAGACGGCAAGATCGTGAGCCTGCATTTTTCGTGGCTTTTCTCTCAAAATTTTACCGACGTCATAATGCAGACCTACGATATAAATTCCAACGGCAAGCTTGAAAATAGCGAGCTTGCCGAGATAACTAAGGCGATGACCGATTATCTTACCCCTAAAAACTACCTTTGCGAGGCGGAATTCTACGATCAAGCGCCAAAAAACGCAAAGCCCGCGCTTAGCAACCTAGTAGGCACGCAGATCAAGGGAAATTTTAAAAACGCAAAAAGCCTCATTAAAAAGGGCAGGCTTGCGTTCGAGTTCGATCAAGAGGTCGGTTTCGAGCTGCGAAACGGCCGCGTTCTTAAAATTTCCATTAACGACGATCAGGGATTTTTCAATTTCAAAATGCTTGACGACAAGCCCATTAATCTAGGCGAGGGCTTTGTAGCGAAGCCTAATTCAAATTTAGCCACCACTTTTATAGAATTTAGCGGCGAAAAGCTCAAACTTACAGAAAAAAAGCCGTCTATTTCAAGCGCGCCGAGCCCCGATTTAACGCAGGATGGTCTTGCATCTAGTGAGCAGGACCTTGCGGGCTCGGAAGATAAACTCACGCAGAGCGAGCAAGCCAAGCAGCCAAATATGGGCTCTGCGCGCAAATCAAACCAAAGATCGGTCGGCGACATCGTTTCGGAGGCGACTGCGCAGGCGCAAAAAAATATCGCCGCTTCGGATGCTATCGCGCAGATCAATAAAGCCGCCAAAAAGGACGCGCAAGCAAAAGGTGGTCCCGCAAATTCCGACCACTTAGGCAGCGAAAGCTTAGAAGCCGCCGCAAAAAATGGAGAAAACGCTGCGGCTTCTTTAGGCGATGATTCAAATTTAGCGCAAAATAGCGCGAGCAAAAACGGCGCCGCATCCGACAGCGACGAGATTTCAAGCGAGCAGCACAAAGAGGTCTCGCTGGGATTTGTCGCGCAAAAGACGATGGATTTTATGAAAAGTCTCAAAACGGCGTTTCGCGCAAGCAGCGAGCATGCAAGCGCGAGCACCATCCTATGGGTCTTGGCGCTTTCTTTCATATACGGCTTTTTCCACGCGGCGGGTCCAGGGCACGCGAAGCTGCTAACGGCGAGCTATTTCCTAGCCCATGGCGGCAGCTACGTCAAAGCCTTCGGATTTGCCCTTAAAATCGGGCTTCTACACGTCCTGGGAGCGCTCGTTTTAGTAAGCGCGAGCATGTTCGTGCTGCAAAACGTCGCGGGCCTCGTCTCTGCAAACTCCGCCTCGATCACAACGAAAATTTCGGCACTTCTGATCATCGTCATAACGGCGCTCATCATCTACGACAAAGCTCGCCGCGTAAGATCGGGCGCCCACCACGATGCGGGCTGCTCCTGCGCCGCTTGCGCTTCCGTCGCAAAGACCACAGAGACGGACGCCCGCTTAAAAAATATGGCATTTGCAAACGCCGAGAATTCCGCTCACGCAGCGTCAAAGAGCTATAAATTTTCTAAATTTAAAACCCCTAGCGGCGAATCCGCGCAGTATTTGGATACCAAAAATTTAGGCGACGCCGCGGCAGAGTCAAATTCGGATTTAAATTTAAACGCGGATTTAGAAAAAAACTCGCCGAGCCAAAACGAGCAAAAAAAGGCTTTAAATTCTATAAATTTCAAAAGCCAAACCTCATCTCGCTCGCTGCAAAATGGCACGACCTACGACGGCGAGAAAGGGCGAGAGTGGCTTATCGCACTTGCGGCGGCGCTCGTACCCTGCCCAGGCACGATCCTGATTTTCGTGCTTGCTTTCAGCCTCGGTAGCTTCGCGCTTAGCGTCGCGAGTGCGCTTTTCATCGGTTTTGGAATGAGCGTCGTGATATTTTTAGCCGCGCTTTTCGGCGCGAAAGCAAACGAACTAAGCTCAAAGCGGCTCGTAAGCCTGAAGCTTTACGTCGAATTTTTGGGGCTTTTCGTGATGTTTGGGCTCGGAGTTTTTATGTATTTCATCTCAGACAACCTCAGGATACTGTAATCGCAAGGTTTTAATGCAAATTTTCAAAAGCGGCTCGCGTGAAATATAAGCTTACGCAATGCGTTAAATTTTAAATCCGGTGCGAATTGTTTTCAGAATAGTAAGATTTTAAAATTTACGCCGCAAGGACTGCGTAAATTAAGCTCCGATCTCGACTATTTAATTATGAGGCGAAATTCGCTCTTTATGAATTCCGCTAAATTTTGCTACAATACGGGCGAAATTTTTCTCAAGGATAGATATGTCGTCTGCTCTGCAAGATGTCGTTTCGCAGACTTTAACCGAACAAAAAGCGTGCGCTAGAGCTTTTAATAGATACCGCTACCTCAGTATAGCCGCCTTTTTTGCGGTCCTATTCGTATTAGTGTATCCAGACGGCGTTAAAGTAGACACTCCTCTGATAAAAATTGCCGAATTTTTGGGCGCCCTGATCCTTTTTCAGATCTTTTGGATATTTCTTCTTCATTGTGCCGGTCAAGAAACTGAAGCAGAAATTCGCTACTACAAATTTTACAAAGAGATATTCGTCCGCGCCGTAATAAACGATATAGATGCCGGTTTAAAATATGATCCATATACCGGTATGCAAGAAGAGGAATTTCAAAAATTTAGAATTTATAGGAAATCTAGGATCAAAAGCGAGGATCGGATTACGGGCGTGTACTGCGGGATTAAATTTAGCCTCAGCGAGGTACATAGCAATAGCAGGTTTTACATGAAAACGGATAATCCGCTCATAGCGGCGATTATGTTGATCAAAATATTCTATGATAATTATATGGACTTTGACGGCAACGTACTGATCTGCGAGCTCGCGAAAAAAACCTCGGGCAAAACGATAGTGGTAAGCAGGGAGCTAAACGCCAAGATCTTCGGCGAAAAAGAGATGATGGACGATGTGGATTTTATGCGCGATTTTCGCGTGTTTGCGGATGACAAAGTAGAAGCGCGCTATCTGCTAACGCCCGCGTTTATGGAGCGTCTGCGCGAAATAAATCGCGAAACGAACGGCGAGTTCAGCTTGAGCGCGGTATTTATGGATGAGCGCTTATATCTATTTTTAAAAGGCGCGCCCGATCTTTTCGAAACTACGCTTTTTGATAGGCCTGCTAGCATAGAGCTTGCGCGCGAATACCAAACGCAGATCCGCAAAATTTTAAGCCTAATCGAAACACTTAAACTCACAAATTAGCAGGGCGCATTGCGGCTGATTTTGCATCGACCAAATTTAGGCCGGGCGGAATTTTCACCGAAGCGTAATTTTGGCAAAACGTAAAAATTTAATCAGCGGCGCAATCTCTCGGTAGTTGCCCTAAATTTAATCAGCAATAAAATCGCTCGGCGGTTGCCCGAAATTTAAACGGGCGATACGATTAGCGAGAGATGAAGCGCCTACCGCTCATAAATTTGAAACAAAAGCGCCTTGCCGTGTCTAATAAATAAAATTTTACCGCGCCTTGTATCGCGACACAGTGCTTTGAGCGCCAGACTCGCATAGCGGCAAAATTTAATCGGCGATGCC
>NZ_CALHHT010000298.1 GCF_938031315.1 uncultured Campylobacter sp. | reverse complement strand
AAAACCAGCGCAAAAAGCCAAAATAGCGAGCCTAGACCGAACCAAACGACGGGCGAGTAAACGGGCGAAATTTTATTTAGGCACCTTTTCAGCGCATCTCCCAGCTGCTTCGCGGCCTGCTGCGATATATATCCGTCGCACGCATCCGCCACGGCGTCTTTCGGCTCGCCGCCCTGCTTCGCAAGCTTTTTTAGCGACGCGTCTAAGGCGGGCTGCGCGGTATAGCGACTAAAGAATTTAAACGCCTCGGCGCCGCTTATCTTGCCGTCCGAGCCCATATCGTTAAGCATCGCAAGCTCGTCCGCAAAAAGATCGTCGAAAATCGCGGGCCGTATAAATGCAAGTAGCGGATCGCCGAAGCCCGCCGCCTCGTATCTTTTACCCAAAAGCTCAAAGCGCAACTGAGTAATCGTGTGGCTGCCTACGTAGATAAAATCGTGCTCGCCGTCGCCGCCCTGCTCCTCTTTTAGGCGAAATGGGATCTTTTGCGACAGAGACTCGCACGACTGATTGCATAAAAACTCCTGCAGCTCCTGCGCGTAAACGGCGGATCGCACCTGCACGCCTACTTTAGCCCTTGCGTGGGCGCTTATGTTTCTTATATACATAAAGTATCCCTGCCCGCCACAGCGATCGCACTTGATATATCCGTCGCCAAAGCACGCGGAGCAGCTACGATGGCCGCTGCCGTAGCACGCGCTGCATACTTGCGTGCCGCTTCCTCCGCAGACGGAGCACGCTTCATACCTGTATGCGGTGCTCGCGCTTCCGTCGCTACGGTACTGCGTATATGGGCGGTTTTGCCCGCCGCTGCCGCCGCAATTAGGGCAGCTTTTGCGCCCTCGTCCGCCGCAGCTCGTGCAGCGCACCTTGCCGCGACCGCTACATCTGCCGCATCGGACCTTGCCGCCGCCTAGGCAAACGCCGCATTTTTGAAACGCGCTAAAGGGCTTAAAATCGTAATACTTCACAGCGTTATCCGCCGCAGCTACGCCGCTTTGCGGATCCGATCTAAATTTGGAAAGTAAAATTTCATGCAAAGACTCACTATGACGCGCATCTCGCAGGCAGTCTTGGGTATGGTTTTGAAACTCTTGCAAATCGTCGCCGAAATGGATCTCCGCCTTCTCTCCGCCCGTTATTTCGCGCTCTTTACACTCGCCGTAAAATTCCCACGAAGCGTCCAAATAGACGCGAAAATCGTAACACTCGGATGAAATTTCTTTTAGATCGCCGCCGTCCGCGCCGTTGCCGTCCACTAAATTTTTAAGATGCCTTAAAAACGGCTCGCTTAGATCAAGTCTGTCAAAATCGCTCATCCAAATAACCTTAAAATTTTATCGTTAAAGCGCGGTTTGCGGCGCGCTCTTTTAAATTTTAAAATTCCGCGCCGAAGCTTCTACGCCGCTCTATCGTGTAAATTCCCCGCGCGGAAAATAAAATTTCAGATCACGCCAGACCGCTTATAATGCCCCCCTCCGTGATCTTCATATTTAGCGCGTTAGGAACCTTCGGTAGCCCCGGCATCAGCATTATCTTGCCGCAGATGGCGACGATGAAGCCCGCCCCCGTGCGGATCTGAAGATCTTTGACGCTGAGCTTAAAGCCGCGTGCCCGCCCAAGCGCTTTAGCATCGTCGCTGAAGCTATACTGCGTCTTTGCGATGCAGACGTTTAACCGCTCAAGTCCCAAAGCCTTGATGTGTTGTAGCGCCTTTTGCGCCTCGGGCTCGAAAACGACCTCGCTCGCGCCGTAAATTTTAGTAGCGATCTTTTCGATCTTGCTCGCCGTATCGTCGCTAAGCTCGTAGGCAAATTTCAGCTCCTTAGCGCGCTCGCACTCATCTACTACGAGGCGGGCTAGCTCAAGCGCGCCCTCGCCTCCTTTGGCGAAATTTTCGCAAATCGCCATCTGCACGCCGCGCTGCTTGCAGTACTCGCACACTAAGGCGATCTCCTCGTCGCTATCGAAGCTAAAGCGATTAAGCGCCACGACCGGATTTAGCCCGAAGTTTTGTAAAATTTCAATATGCCCGCCTAAATTTACGATGCCTTTTTGAAGCGCGGCAAGATCAGGGCTCGCGATACTTTCTTTATCCGCGCCGCCGTTGTATTTAAGCGAGCGGATCGTGCTAACCAACACCGCGGCATCCGGAGCGATACCCGCGCGGCGACACTTGATGTCGATAAATTTCTCAGCCCCGAGCTCACTTCCGAAGCCCGCCTCCGTCACGGCGTAATCTGCTAGCGAGAGCGCAAGCTTACTCGCCATTATGGAGTTGCAGCCGTGCGCGATATTTGCAAAAGGTCCTCCGTGCACGAGCGCAGGCGTGTGCTCAAGGCTCTGGATGAGATTTGGCTTCATCGCGTCTTTTAGCAGGATCGCCACGGCGTCTGCGCAGCCCAGATCGCGCACGTATATCGGCTCTCCCTGCGTATCGTAGGCGACCATGATGTTTGCGATGTTTTCCTTAAGCTCGGCAAGATCGTTCGAGAGGCACAGAACCGCCATTATCTCGCTAGCCGCGGTGATATTAAAGCCGTCCTCACGCTCTACTCCGTCGGTGCGCCCGCCCTGTCCTACGGTGATGTGGCGCAGCGCGCGATCGTTCATATCCATGCAGCGCTTCCATAGAATTTTTTCGATCTTTAGCGGGTTTTCTTGATACAGCGAGTTGTCGATGACCGCCGAAATGAGATTGTTTGCGGAGGTAATCGCGTGAAAATCGCCGTTAAAATGCAAATTTAGATCGTCCATCGGCACCAGCTGCGAATATCCGCCGCCCGCGGCGCCGCCTTTGATACCAAAAACTGGCCCCAGCGACGGCTCGCGCAGCGCAAGGCAGACACTTTTGCCCAGACGCTTTAGCGCGTCGGCTAGACCGATAGAGGTCGTCGTCTTGCCCTCGCCAAACGGCGTCGGATTGGTCGCCGTGACCAAAATAAGCTTCGAAGCGCGCGAGCGCGGCTTGATATTTAGCTTGGCTTTGTAGTGCCCGTACAGCTCGATCTCATCCTCGCTAAGCCCCAAATTTTTCGCAACGTTTGAAATTTTATCCGGCTTCGCCGCATTTGCTATTTCGATATCGCTCAACATTTTCTCTCCTTAAATTTAAAATTTTATCGCGCAGCGTTTACGCACCGCCTCTTTAAATCCGCGCATTAGCCGCCGCTACGCGCACCTTATCCGCGAGCCGCGCAAGATCAAAGCTCGCGCCGCGAAATTTGCCCCGGCTAAATTTCGATCTCGATACCCACGGGGCAGTGGTCGCTGCCCATTACGTCGCTTAGGATGAAAGCGTCCTTTAGCCGCGAGCGCAAATTAGCCGAGATGAAAAAATAATCGATCCGCCAGCCTACGTTTTTGGCGCGCGCGTTAAAGCGGTAGCTCCACCACGAGTAGGCGTCCCGCAGCTCGCCGCGCACGGCACGGAAGGTATCGACGAAGCCCGCCGCCTCCACCTCATCGAGCCATGCCCGCTCGATCGGCAAAAAGCCCGAGGTTTTGGAGTTTGCTTTTGGATTTGCAAGATCGATCTCGCGGTGCGCGGTATTCACGTCGCCGCAAAATATCACTCCGAGCCCCTGCTCCGCGAGGCTGCGCGCGTAGGCTAGGAATTTTGCGTAAAATTCCATCTTGTAGGCTAGCCGCGCCTCGTCCTTTTGGCCGTTGGGAAAGTAGATATTAAAAAGCACGACATCGCCGAAGCGGTGCTGCAGCACGCGCCCTTCGTCGTCGGGGAAAAACAGCGCCTTGCTCGTCTCGCTTTTAAATTTTGCTAGGCTCGCCACGCCCGAATATCCCGCGCGAGCGGCGGAATTTAGATCGATCTGAGAAAATCCGAGCTCATAAAGCCCTTTTGGGGCGTCCTTTTCGCTCACCTTGATCTCTTGCAAGCCCAAAAAATCGGGGTTTTGCTCCGCGAGCCACGCAAAGCCGTCTTTACCAAGCACTGCGCGCAGCCCGTTTACGTTCCAACTAATCAGTTTCAAATTTAGCCTTTGGCGCAAAAATTTTGGTATGATTATACGAAATTTTGACTAAATTTAAAGGAAAATTATGCGCAATCAGCCCAAATACCGATTTTTTGCCAACTGGGGCTACGCTATGGCGGGTCTTGCCGAGATGCTGCGCAGCGAGCGTAGCTTTAGACTCGAGCTTTGCGTGTTCGTCCCGCTTCTGCTGTCGCTATTTTTTTGGAATTTCGGCGCGGTGCTAAATCTATTTTTGATCTTCGGCGCGGTCTTTACGCTCACAACCGAGTGCATAAACTCAGCTATTGAGCGCGCGGTCGATCTTGCCACGAGCGAAATCCACCCGCTAGCCAAGGGCGCCAAAGACACCGCAAGCACCGCCGTGATGATGAGCCTATTTCTCAACGCCGCGCTGTGGGGATACGCGCTTATCGGTAAATTCTTTTAATCGCGTGATTGCAAATTTCGCGATAAAAGATTTAAATCGCTGCAACGCAGAGTTTTTTTGGCGAGTGCGGAATTTGCAAGCCACTTGAGTCGTTGATCGTCCACGCCTGCAACCCAAACACGACCCTGCGTGATATTGAAATTTTAAAATCCGAAATTTGCTTTAAATTTAAACTCTCCTGTGCGCGAAAATTTTAATATTCGCTCGGCTCTTAAAATTTTAAAATAGCTTTTAAAATTTCTATAGATAAATCATTCAAGCAAATTTTACGCCGTAAAATTTTAGCTAAAAAATTATAATGACTTTCAAGATGCTTTAATACAATTTTCACTAAAATCACGCCGTCTTAATTAAAATAATTTTCAAAAAAAGGAAAATTTTAAGTTGATTCATCAGGATTTTATGGAAGCAGATTTGAAAAAATTTTTTGAAGATAAGAAAAATATTAAAGTTGTGGCAAATATTCCGTATTATATAACTTCGCCGATTATTAACAAACTTTTGGAATACCGTGAAAATATTGATGAAATTTATTTGATGGTGCAAAAGGAAGTGGCAGAGCGGATTGCCTCCCAGCCTCATAGCAAAAATATGAGTCTGCTTACACATGCAGTTCAATTTTATGCTGAAGCAGAATATCTGTTTACTGTGCCGAAAGAAAAATTTGATCCTGTTCCAAAAGTTGATTCAGCATTTTTAGGAATAAAAATTTTGAAAAATAAAAAGTATGAAAGTCAAATTTCAGAAGAAAAATATTTTAAATATTTGAAGGAAGCCTTTTCAAATAAAAGAAAAAGTATTTCTAATAATTTATCGAATTTAGGATTTTCAAAAGATTTTGTAAAAGAATGCTTGAAAAAAGTTGGCAAAACAGAATTAGCTAGAGCAGAAGAATTTTCTGTGCAAGGATTCATTGATTTTATTGGAATTTTGGAAGGTTAAACTGTCTATATTTTATTGAATAAAAAAACTCTATGTGATACTAAGACATCGTAAGTAAACTGTAATGATACTACAGGCTATCATATTTTTAGTAAAATAAAAAGTTGTTGTAATTTATATATACTTACTAATTTATACAACAACTTTTCTAAAAACTTAAAATATATCTTCTTCAAGAAGTTCATCCTCTGATACCATTATTCCATCTTGTAAATCTTTTTCTATGTTTTTTCCTTTTAGTAATGATATTTCATCATATAGTTCTTCATTTTCTTCTTCCAAATCTTTTTTATCTTTCCATAGACTATATGCAACACCTGCTAAAATAGTTCCACCTAAAATTATTAAAGTTTTTGATAATTTTCCCATTTTTATTCCCACTTAATATTTTGATAAGATAAGAATACTCTATTTTTCTATTTCTTTCAAGGAACGATTTTTTATTAAGATTTGTTCCTTCAAAAAAAATTTACCTACTGATATCAATAGGTAATTTAATTTCCATTTTTATTTTTTTGTGAAGATTGACCAGTAATTATTGGTTGTTTTTTTTCAGTTTTTTCGCTGACAATTTTTTGTTCTTTTTCAGCTTTTTCTAATTGAAGCTGCCTTTCTCTTTCGGCTTTTTCTTGAGCTAATGTTTGTTCTTTTTCAGCTTTTTCTCTGGCTTTTTCAGCCTCAATCTGCTCTTTTTGAGTTTTGTAATAATCATCCCTTACTTTTTTTAATATTGATTGTGTCCCAATAGCCAGTAGTGGAATACCTACTGCCAAAATGGAAGTTATAATTACCAATTTCTTTTTATTCTTCATAAATTACCTCCTAATTTTACTTTAGACAAAGTAAAATAAAAATATATTTGAATCATTTCAAGAAATTATTTATTGTATAATTACTTAAAAAAATCCAATCATACCTTACTTA
>NZ_CALHHT010000297.1 GCF_938031315.1 uncultured Campylobacter sp. | reverse complement strand
ATCAAAAACGTCGATCTTGCCAAAAAAAGGGATTTGGCAGCAGAATCGGGAGAGAGCGCCGAAGAGATGCTCGCCGGCGAAGTCGTACAACTAAAAGAGATCCGCTGAGCCATCAAATTTTAAAATTCTAAATTTTACAACTTAAATTTTAAAGAATTCTGCCTGCCGTTAGGCGGGCGGAATTTAATTCGTCTATCCTCTTGTGTGGAAGTATGTCGTGCCTGAAATATTTAGCGTAAATTTAATCGGCTAAATTCCGTGCGGCTTTACTTCTAAATTTCATCGCGGCGCTTAAATAGATTTAAAGCAACATTTAGCTATTATCACGCTTCATTTTTTCACAAAGGAAACCTAATGTTAGAAGGTATCGTTAGAGATAGTATCGGTAAAAGGGCTTCAAAATCCCTAAAACGAGATGGTTATCTAATCGCTAATATTTATGCGAAAGGATTTGAAAATATTAACGCAGCGTTTAAAGTAAACGACTTTATCAAAGCTATGCGCGCAAAAGAAGATCTTCCTTTCGAGGTTAGCGTGGGCGGTAAGACATATCGCGTCATAGTGCAAGAATACCAAAAGCACCCCGTCACAAACACCCTAACTCACGTAGATTTGCGAGTAGTTCAGGATGACGTCGTAAGCAAATATTTAGTGCCGGTTAAGGTAACTGGCGTCGCTAAAGGCTTAAAAAACAAAGGTATTTTGGTGCAATCCAAGCGCCGTATCGCCGTAAAATGCGCAGGCAAAGATCTACCAAACGATTTTACGCTCGATGTGAGCGATCTTGACGTAGGCGATTCACTTTTGATCCGAGACATTCCGGTAAAAGAGGGCGTCAGCATCATTCTAGACGGCTCGGTAGCGGTAGTCGGAGTTACTTCGGCTAAATAGGGGCGCCTATGATACTGATCGCAGGACTTGGGAATCCTGCTCAGAAATACGCAGACACCAGACACAATGTCGGTTTTATGCTAATCGACGAAATTTTAAAGACGGGCGGCTTTAGCGAGCTCGGCTCGTCTAAATTTCAAGGCGAGCTCTTTAAAAAGGGCTCGCTTCTTCTTTTAAAACCCCAAACTTTTATGAACTTAAGCGGCAACTCCGTAAAGGCGGTGAACGATTTTTATAAGCCCGAGCGCATCATTGTAGTGCACGACGATATAGATTTGGATCTAGGCGCCGTTAAATTTAAAAAAGGCGGCAGTAGCGGCGGGCACAACGGCATCAAATCGATCGATGCGCTAATCGGTGCGGATTACGAGCGCGTGCGTATCGGCGTGGGTAAAAAACAGCAGGGGCAGGATGCGGCAAATTTCGTGCTCGGAAATTTTAACGAAAGCGAGCGCGAGAAGCTGAGCGAGATTTTACCCTACGTCGCGCGCGCAGTAGAGGAGCTCATTTGCTCGGATATAGAGCAGATCGCGCAAAAATTTACGATTAAAAAGGCTAGGGTGTGAAGTTATACGTAAAATACGCGGCTCTTTCCTATCTGAAGTATTTTTTTATCCTTCTAATAGCCCTTGAGTGCTTTTACGTAGGCATCGATGTGCTTACCAATCTCAAAGATTTTCCCTCAAGCGCGAATACCGCTCTTTTGTATATCGCTCTAACCGCAGCGGTCGCGCTTAGTTACACGCTGCCGCTAAGTCTTATTTTTGCGCTTATTTTGATGGGCTTTAATATGATCCGTAGCAACGAGCTGGTGAGCTTTTATGCGCTTGGAGTTAGCAAAAACGCGCTGATAATCCCTCCATTTTTGATCGCACTTGCGATTACTGCAGGCTTTATAGCTTTAAATTCCACCCCGTTTGCATACGCATTAAAATTTCAAAAGAATTTAACCGATTTATCGCCTACGGGAGGAGATATGTTTTTGAAATTTGAGGGTAAATATATCTACATCAAAGCTCTAAACGGCAAAAACGCAAATGATATAACGATCTTTGATGTGGGTGATAACTCCGTTGCTTCACGCTCGCATGCAAGCTCTGGCGAATACGCAGGTAAAATTTGGCATCTGCGCGACGTAAATACTACTACTTTACCAGCGCAGCTTAAACTTGGAGGAAGTGGATTAAAAAGTAAGCTTAGCGCGCAGAGCGAGGCGCTTAAGGGCTTTGATCCAAGCTCAATTGCAAGCGTTTATGATACGAGTAATGTATATTCGATCAGGGATGCTCTGCGTTCGATCCGCACCTTTTCGCATCAAGGCGTGAATATCTCCACTATAAAAGCAAGTTTTTATAATATGATATTTTTTCCGTTATTTGCGCCTTTAGCGGTATTGGTGCTGTATTATTACCTGCCCGTTACGGGGCGATTTTTTAATCTCGCGCTGCTAAGTTTTGGATTTTTTATCGCTACGCTATGCGCTTGGGGCGTGCTTTTCGTGTTAATTAGGTTTTCTCTCAACGGCGTCATCATCCCAGAACTTGGTATTATCGTGCCCATAACAGCGTTATTAGGCTTTGCAGCATTTTTGGTTTTTAAGCATCGTTAAGCCTTGATTTGTTAGAATGGCGCAAAATTTATCGGTGGAAATTCTATGGATTATTCAAGCTTAGCCCGCAAATACGGCACCCCTTTATACGTTTACGATTTTAACGAGATACAAAAGAATTTCATAGCGCTCAAAGAGGCCTTCGCAGCGCGCAAGTCGCTCGTCTGCTTCGCGATTAAAGCAAGCTCGAATTTGAGCATTTTAAAATTTCTATCAGATCTGGGTAGTGGCTTTGACTGCGTCAGCATCGGCGAGCTGCGCCGCGCTCTGTATATCGGCGCAAAGAGCTATAAGATCATATTTTCAGGCGTCGGCAAGCAAGATGGCGAGCTCGAGTTTGCGCTTCAATCGGACATCTTGCTGATAAATTTAGAAAGCGAAGCCGAGATGCTGCGCCTGGAGCGGATCGCGCAAAAGCTAAATAAGCCCGCTCGCATCAGCATCCGCGTAAATCCGAACGTTGATGCCAAGACCCACCCCTACATATCCACAGGGCTTAGCGAAAACAAATTCGGCGTCAGCATCGAGACCGCGCGCAAAATGTATATCTACGCCAAAAAGAGCAAATTTTTAAATCCCGTCGGCATCCACTTTCACATCGGCAGCCAACTTACGGACATTTCTCCGATCTGCGACGCGGCAAAGATCGTAAGCGATCTGCTGCGCGAGCTACGAGCCCTTGAGATCGATATAAAATTTTTCGACGTGGGCGGCGGCATCGGCATCCGCTACGAGGATGAAAAACAGATCGTGCTCTACGACTACGCGCAGGGGATTTTGCGCAGCCTAAGCGGGCTAGACGTCACGATCGTGTGCGAGCCGGGGCGCTTCATCGCGGGGGCTGCGGGCGTCTTCCTTACCCGCGTGCTTTACGAAAAACAAAACTGCGGCAAGCGCTTCGTCATCGTTGACGGCGCGATGAACGATCTCATACGCCCGAGCCTCTACGGCGCGCACCATAAAATCGAGCTTGTAAGCGAGCGCAATTCCGACTGCGAAAGCTGCGCGAGCCAAAGCGACACCGAGAATTCTACGGCGCAGAATTCCACGCCGCAAAACGGCGTTTCACAAAGCTTGCAAGGAAATTTTGCGCCACAGAATTCCTCTAATCTAAGCTCCGCCGTGGATAATTCTGCGCCGCAAAGCTCCGCAGAGAGCTTAAGCCTCTGCGACGTCGTGGGCCCGATATGCGAAAGCGGCGACTTCCTAGCCAAAGGCGTTGTTTTGCCGCCGCTGAGAAATGGCGATCTGCTCGCGATCAAAAGCGCCGGCGCCTACGGCTTTTCGATGTCGAGCAACTACAACACCCGCGCTCGCGCTGCCGAGATCGCGGTTTACGACGGGCAGGACCGCCTGATTAGAAAGCGCGAGAGCTTTGATGATCTAATCGCGCTCGAAAAGGATTTGATATGATCCGCGCGGCGAGCCGTCTAAAACGGGGCGCGATCTTAAATTTCAAATCCGAGCGCGCAGCGGCTTTAAATTTCAATGCCGTGGCGAGCGCGGCCCTAAATTTTAAACGCACCGTCGCTTTAAATTCGAAGCCTGAACGCGCCGTCGCTTTAAATTTCAAATCCGAACAAAATACGCCTCTAAATTTAACGCCAGAACAAAGCCCCGCTTTAAATTTTAATCTCGGCTCTTTAAATTTAAGATCTCGTCGCGACGAATTTTATCGCGCCTTCTTAGCGTGCGGAAGTTGCGGCGCGGTAATCGCAAGTGATGAAATTCTAAGATCGCGCGGCAAGAATTTCAAAGCGCAAAGCAGCAAGAGCGGCGGCGCGAAATTTCTAAAACCGAAATTTAGGGGCGAGCAGAAGGAGGGTTGTGATGCAAAACATCGATGATCTGCGCGTTTGTATCGACAGGCTGGATGATGAAATTTTGCGCCTTATCGACGAGCGCATGGGGTTTGTCAAAAAGATCGGCGAGCTGAAGCAGACCGCTGGCAGCGCGATCTATCGCCCGGAGCGCGAGCGCTCGATCATCAGCAGGCTGGACGGCGGAAAGGCGCGAAATTTAAGCAAAGAGGCGATCGAGGCGATATTTTTTGAAATTTTCTCGGTTTCGCGAAATTTAGAAAAGCCGCAGATCGTCGCGTTTTTAGGGCCTTTCGGCACCTATTCGCACCAAGCCGCCAAGAGCCGCTTCGGCGCGGTAAGCTCCTATCTGCCGCTCTCAAACATCGAGGCGGTCTTTAAGGAGCTTGATAGCGGCGAGGCCAAATACGGCGTCGTGCCGATCGAAAATAACACCGAAGGCGCGGTGGGAGCGACGCTTGATTGCTTGCGAAAATACGAGGGCGTCAAGATCGTCGCCGAAATTTATATGGATATCCACCACTGCTTTGCGAGCCACTGCGACGACGTAAGCACGGTGGATCAGATATTCTCGCATCCGCAAGGATACAATCAGTGCCTTAAATTTTTAGACGATCACGGCCTTAGCGGCGTTAAATTTACCGCGACCAAATCGACTGCGCTTGCGGCGCAGATGGCAGCCGCCACGCCGCACTCCGCCGCGATCTGTTCTAAGATTGCCGCCGATCTTTACGGCGTGCCGATGATGTTTCAAAAGATCGAGGACAACTCCACCAACCGCACCCGCTTTTTCGTGCTAAGCGACTTTAAAAACCAAAAGAGCGACCGCAACAAAACGAGCATTCTAGCCAAAACCGACGACCGCCCGGGCGGGCTCGTGGACTTTTTGCAGATGTTTCGCAACGAGGGGATAAATTTAACCAAGCTCGAAAGCCGCCCGGTTAAGCTTAGAGATTTTAAAAGCGTCTTTTATATCGATTTTGAGGGGCATGTGGATGACGAACGCGTGGCGCGCGTGCTGCAAAACGCGCAGAAAAACGGCCACGAAATCACCTGGCTGGGAAGCTACGTAAACGGGGAGGAGTGATGAAATTTAACGAATTTGTAGAAAATCTAAGCAATTATGAAGCGGGCAAGCCGATCGAGCTTGCGGTGCGGGAGTTTGGTATCCGCAAGCAGGACGTGCTAAAGCTTGCCAGCAATGAAAATCCATTCGGCACGAGCGAGGCGGTGCAGGAGGCGATCGCGCAGAACGCGGCACGCGCGCATCTATACCCCGATGATTCGATGTATGAGCTAAAAGGCGCGCTCGCCTCGAAATTCGGCGTAGAGCCGCAAAATATCATCATCGGCGCGGGCAGCGATCAGATCATCGAGTTTGCGCTGCACGCCAAGCTCAATTCGCGCCGCGCGATACTGCAAGCGGGCGTCACTTTCGCGATGTACGGCATCTACGCAAGTCACTGCGAGGCTAAAGTTTACAAAACAAATGCGCAGGAGCACGATCTGGCCGAGCTTTTAAAAATTTATAACGCGCACAGGGATGAAATTTCGGTCGTCTTTTTGTGCGTGCCGAACAACCCGCTGGGCGAGTGCTTGGATGCGGAGGCGGTGTATAAGTTCGCTCGAAGCGTGGATGAGGATACGCTTTTGGTGATCGATGCTGCATACAACGAGTTTGCGGCGTTTAAAGACGAGCGCAAGAGGCTTGATCCTAAGCTTTTAATTCAAAATTTTAAAAACGTGCTCTATCTAGGCACCTTCTCGAAGGTTTACGGCCTGGGCGGTATGCGCGTAGGCTACGGCATCGCGCCGCGCGCGATCATAAGCGCGCTTTATAAGCTGCGCCCGCCCTTTAACATCACGACGCTTAGCCTCGCAGCGGCGATTGCGGCGCTAAAAGACGAGGCTTTCGTGCAAAAGAGCCTGCAAAACAACGCCGCGCAGATGAGCCGCTTCGAGGATTTTGCGCGCGAGCGAAATTTAGAATTTATCCCTAGCTACGCAAATTTCATCACGTTCAAACTTAGCCCGTCGCTAGATAGTAGCGAGCTTTGCGAGCAGCTTCTGCGCCGCGGCATCATCATTCGAAATTTAAAAAGCTACGGGCTAAACGCCGTACGTATCACGATCGGCACGCCTGAGCAAAACGATCGCGTCTTGGGCGCTCTGGGAGAAATTTTAAGTGGATATTAAAAATAAAAGCCTAGAGGAGCTACGGGAGCTCTGCGCACAGATCAGAGCGCGCATCATCGAAGTCGTGAGTAAAAACGGCGGCCATCTAAGCTCAAACATGGGCGCGGTCGAGCTCATCGTGGCGATGCACTACGTATTCGACGCCGAGAGCGATCCGTTTATCTTCGATGTGAGCCACCAAAGCTACGCGCACAAGCTTCTAACGGACCGCTGGGAGGAGTTCGGCTCGCTTAGGCAGTTCGGCGGTATCAGCGGCTATACGAAGCCTAGCGAGAGCAAATTTGATTACTTCGTCGCAGGACACGCCTCGACGTCGATCTCTTTAGCCGTAGGCGCGGCAAAAGCGATAAACCTAAAGCGCGAAGATCGCGTGCCGGTCGTACTCATCGGCGACGGCTCGATGAGCGGCGGCATGACCTATGAGGCGATGAACGAGCTCGGCGATCTGCGGCTGCCCTGCATCATCATCCTAAACGATAATAAAATGAGTATCAGTAAGCCCATCGGTGCCTTTAGCAAATACCTAAGCCAAGCGATGGCGGGCGAGACCTATCAAAAATTTAAATCCCACGTAAGAGAGCTGCTCTCGCACGCTCCGCAAAGCGCTACATACATGGCAAAGCGCTTTGAAAATTCCTTAAAGCTCATTATCCCGGGGATGTATTTTGAGGAGCTTGGGCTTGATTACATCGG
>NZ_CALHHT010000296.1 GCF_938031315.1 uncultured Campylobacter sp. | reverse complement strand
GGTAGAATCGGATGGCTTCATCTACGGTCGCGGCGCGCAGGATATGAAAAGCGGCATCGCAGCGGCAATCTGCGCGCTTGCATCCTCGCAGAGCTTTGGCGGCACGCTTAGCCTGCTTCTTACCAGCGATGAGGAGGGAGAGGGTATCTACGGCACCAAAGAGATGCTTGCCAAATTGCGCGAAGAGGGGCTGCTACCGGATTTTGCGATCGTTGCAGAACCCAGCTGCGAGGTGCGCTTCGGCGATACGATAAAGATTGGTCGTCGCGGCTCGATCAACGCCGCGCTAACGATTACCGGCACACATGGCCACGCCGCATATCCCGCTAAATGCATCAACCCCGCGCATATTTTAGCTCCCGCGCTCGCCCGTCTTGCGGGACACGATCTGGACGATGGAGACGAGAGCTTTGCGCCAAGCAAGATCGTGATCACCGACATCCGCGGCGGCACGGAAGTCGCAAACATAACGCCCAAGGACGTGCGGGTAATGTTTAACGTCCGCGGCGGGATAAATTTAAAGCTGGATGAGATCAGAGACTACGTGCTAGAGCTTTTCGGCGTGAGCGCGGAAAACGCGCTATGCAGCGAAAGCGAATCATTCGGCAAGCGCGAGATGAGCTGCACCGCACAGCTAAAGGAGGGCGCATCGCTAAGCCTGACGCTAAAGAGCGCCTCAAAGCCGTTTTTAACCGACAAAAACTCCAAAATCGTGCAGAGATTGAGCGCAAGCGTGCAGAAAATCTGCGGCGCGGCGCCCGAGCTAAACACTGCGGGCGGCACGAGCGACGCGAGATATTTTGCCGAGCTCGGCGTGGAGACGGCGGAGTTTGGCGTGCGAAACGACAGAGTCCATCAGATAAACGAAATCGGCGACGTAGAAAATTTGGCTAAAATTTTTAGCGATCTGATCGCAAATTTTAACGCCGCAGATGGCGAGGTCGGTCGGTAAATTTCACCGCGCCGGCGGGAATTTTAAATTTTAAATCGATGCGTCGTATACAGCGCGTAAGGGTTAAATTTTAAAATTTCACCCTGTGGACGGACGGAGATTTTAAAATTTTGAAATTTTAAGACGTGCGCAGCAGGCGAATGGATTGAAATTTTAAATTTCAAGAGGGGCGCGTTAAATGCGCGGCGCCTGCGCGATATTCGGCTGTAAAAGGGGATCTGAAATTTTAGCGCACGACGGCGTACTGGGCGGCCACGACATCTGCGGCAAGACAGCGCGCGCAGTGCCTGCAAAAAACAAACGGCCGCTGCGTTAAAGCTTAAAATTTCCGCCAAAGCGGCGGATAAAAAAGCCTCAGAGAGCCGAAATACGGGCTAAATTTAAGAAACACGAGATTAAATTTTAAAAGCATAAAATCAAATTTAAGAAGCGCAAGGCTAAATTTGAAATTTCAAAAACGCGGCTCCGAAATTTCA
>NZ_CALHHT010000295.1 GCF_938031315.1 uncultured Campylobacter sp. | reverse complement strand
TGTCTATCTGGACTGCGACCAGCGAGAGTAATCTATCGGGTAAATTCTTTGCAATTATGTGGATGATCGGCGCATTCGTAGCTTGCTCGATGGAACACTGCGTGGCAAATATGTTTATCCTAACTGAAGGCATCATCGCTAAAGGCCACTACCTTGCGGCTGCAGGTGGCGATGTAAACACTCTTGCAAGCTCGCTTCACGGCGTAACGGCAGCTCAAATAGATTCAATAAACTGGGGAAATTTCATCGTTAAAAATATGATCCCAGTTACGCTAGGCAACATCTGCGGCGGTCTATTTTTCGTAGGCTTGGTCGGATTTATGGTAAATAAATACGACATGAAAAAGAAAGACTAATCTATCGCGCTTCAGCACGATATAAACAAAATACGGCGCGGCACTTTGCCGCGCATTTTTAGTTTCTTAAATTTTAAAAATTCCGATGCGTAAAATTTCATTTGATCCAAAATTTTAGACGAAATCCTAAGCGAAATTCGGGATGAAATTCCAAAACCAAGCTCTTGATAAAAATTTTACGCTGTAAATTTAGGCAAAATTCTACTCTGCAACTTTAGACAAAATTTCGCGCTTAAGCCGTAACGTAAGCCGCATAAATGCTTTAAAAACTCTAGCCCGAGCCTAAACACAGTAGCTAAGCAATCTGTCGTAGTCTAGGATCAAAAACTCGTGCTGGCTGATTTTTTGAATTACGTTATCTTTTACAAGCTCGTTAAACGCGGTACTCGCGCTTTGGCGCTTGAGCCCCACGAAGGATGAAAGCACCTTTAGCGAAAAGGGCAAAAAGACGTATTTGTAGCCGTTTTGATGAAAATTCTGCTCGTTTGCAAGCTCGATCAAAAAGCTCGCGATGCGCCCTTTTGCATTTTCAAAAAGTATAGAGCGTGTGATTTTGCGCTGCAGCAGAATTATCTCTGTTAAAATTTTTATATATGCCTCGCAAAAGCTGCGATTTGCCAAGATCTCTCCGAGTCCGCTCGCATCGATCGTGTAAATCTCGCTGTCCTCTAAAAACTCAAGCGCGCAAATTTCATTAAGAATGGTAATATTGTCCTTATTTAGGTAGTTGATGATGAATTCTTCGCCGTCTTCAAAAAACGAAAGCTTCGCCTGCCCGCTTTTAAAAATAAAAACTTTAGGCGCCTCGCTATAAAAAACATAGCCTTTTTTGATGACTTGGTGCTCGAACATTGCAAGCTCCTCGTCGCTAAGCGTGGCGATAGCCTCGGTTTGCAGTAGTCCCAGCCGCGATTTTTCCATATAACCTCCAAAAGCTAAGAATTATACAATGAAATATTTAGACAAAGATAAAGCTGCGCGGATTAAATTTACCATCCGCACTATAGCTGCGCATCTAGGTCGCCTAAGCTAATAAATTTTATATTCTAAATTTTACCCGCGCTTTGCATCGCGTAAAATTTCAAAAATTTATTGAGCCTTATGTGGCGAAATTATAGCCA
>NZ_CALHHT010000294.1 GCF_938031315.1 uncultured Campylobacter sp. | reverse complement strand
AAGCTTAAATGCTATAAGCCGCCTATAGACGATAGCTTCGAGAGAAAAATTTTAGGCGATGAAATTTGCGAAAATATACAAGATGGCTCAAAAATAGTTTTTGGTGATACAAACGAGCTAAGCGATGCATAGCCTATTGAATATAGATATAGCGTGATGGTAAATAGGTCGCCGCTTCTAGCGACCCAACAGTCCGCGAGAACATTCGCCAATCTTTTTATCGTCTTTTAAACACTTTTTTAATTGCCTAACACAATAGTCTTTTTTATACTTATCGCCCTGTTCACCTACGCACTCAGAGATAAAAGCATATTCTTGATCTATCGAATAACGCTCCAAAAACATATCGTATCCACCGTAAGCTATCGCCCCCGTTATGATAACACCAAACCAAAATCCGCCACCCGATTTAGCCGATACTTGATCCTTTTTTACCGCTTCGCTTATCAAGGTTTTAAATTTATCGCTGTTTTGTATATCTTTTACAATTTTTTCCGCATCACTCGGACTTATTTTATTACCATCCGTCTCGATTTTTAATGACTTAATACTTTCGTCGATAAGGGCGTTTATGCCCCTTAATAGGTCTTTGTCTATTATGTTATTTATGAGATATTTTAGAATTTCGCTTTTGTCTATTTTTATCATAGCCACCCCCGTTAGAATTTAAATAATTCCCCATGCACCGTTATTTACGCAAATAATATTCGGTAAAATTTCAAAATTAGGGCTAAACTTTAAAATCTGACGAACGGCGCGCCTATCGTTTCTAACTCGTGATTTTTTGATAAATTTTAGATCTCGTCGTAGCGAGTTTTTATAACGAAATTTTTTTACGTAAGAAAATTCTTTCGATTTCACAGCAATTTTTCGAATTTTATTTAAAAGAGGGGCTTGCGCCCCCGAAGATTTAGCGATATTTACGCAGCCGGATAAACCGATACTTTTTTGCGATTTTTATCTTTTCGCTCAAATTTTACGACGCCGTCGATCAGCGCGAAAATCGTGTGATCACTACCCATGCCTACGTTGCAGCCCGGGTGCGTCGCGGTGCCGCGCTGGCGGATGATGATGTTGCCCGCGCGAACGAACTCGCCGCCGAATTTTTTGACGCCCAAGCGGCGTCCGATACTATCTCTATTATTTTGGGTTGAGCCCTGACCTTTTTTGTGTGCCATTTCCTATCCTTTATGCGTTGATCGAAACGACTTTGACGCGGGTGTATTGGCGTCTGAAGCCGCGTTTTACTTTTGAATCTTTGCGTCTGCGTTTTTTGAAGATAACGACTTTTTTATCCTTGCCTTCGCAAACGACCTCCAAAACCACCTTGGCACCCTTTACGAACGGTGCTCCTACCTTTAACTCGCCGTCGTTTAGCGCTAAAACTTCGCTAAGCTCGAGCTTTGCTTTCGGCTCTGCATTAAAATGGTCTAAATTTAGGTAGTTGCCCTCTTCGACCTTATACTGCTTGCCGCCGTGTTTGATGATAGCATACATCAAAAATCCTTTAAAATTTGGTAGCCAAAAAGGCATTTGCCGTGCAAAATTTAAAAGCCCGTTTGGTATGAAAGGTTGCAATATTATCTCAAATTTTATAAATTCCTACTGAAACGCCTCGCAAAATTCCTGCGAAATTTCAAATTTCAAGGGCTCGGATTTATTTTAAACTAAAGATAAATGTGCTACTATCGCAACGAAATTTTTGAAGGAGAATTTTATGAGAAATTTAATAGCTGCGCTCGTAGCAGCGGTATTTTTTATCGGTTGTTCCAACTGGAATATATCCAACGAACCAAGCGGAGTACGCAATCAAACAAAATCCCAAAGCAGCAAAACAAATATCGGCGGCGTAAATGATAAAGTCCAAGAGGTCTCCACCGCAGGCACCACTGATATGGTCGAAACGACCTTGCCCGATAGCACGGGTATGACTAATGCGCCGAAAGACCGCAGCGATGCATTTCATATCAATCAAGTAATTTCTGCATGGAATAAACAGCCAGACTCCATCAAAACAACCGAAGACAATGGCAACATCTACACCTGGAAAAACTATAAGCCAGGCTGCGACGTATCACTTACCAGCGACTCGGAAGGCTACGTATCAAAATCCGCTATCAAATCAGCACTGTCTCAGTGCCTATAACCAACTTATCCGCGACGCCGAAATTTTAAAATTTCTTAAAATTTCGGCTTACGAGCGGGTCTGCTTCGTCAAATTTAATCCTAGAATTATATGGTTCGCTCTTAAAAATTTACTATTCGTATTGTATAATCGAGGACTTTTAATCACTGGAGTAAAATATGAAGAAAATTTTATTTGCAGGTGCGCTTTTGGCGGCATTAGGAAGCTATGTCGCGGCGGGCGAACACGTCAAGGTATATCACGGCGAGAGCTGCGGCTGTTGCCACAACTGGGCAAAATATATGGAGCAAAACGGCTTTGAAGTAGAGATGATCTCGCTAGCCGACGAGTCGCTTATCCAGAAAAAAAATGATGTAAAGCTCCCGCTAGAACTCTCTAGCTGCCATACCGCAATCATAGATGGCTACGTAATTGAGGGCCATATGCCGGCCGGCGAAATTCTTGCGCTGCTAAAAAATAAGCCTAACGATGTCATAGGCATAGCCGTGCCGGGCATGCCACTAGAAGCGCCCGGTATGGAGCAAGGCTCGCAGCCTGAGATCTACGACGTGGTAGCGTTTAAAAAAGACGGCTCATACAAAAGTATCGCTACATACAAAGGTAAAGAAAAAATCAAATGATTTGTCGCTTTAAAGCGGCAAATCATCCTATAATCATCAAAATTTAATCGATTGACGGATTTAGCTTCGCCATTTTCTTTCTGACATTAAGCGTTTCGGTTTTATGCACAAACAGGCCCCTACTAAAATAATTTTAGGCTAGCTATAATAAATGGAGTTAAAATTTGAATGGATGGGCTAATAGGGGTCGAACCTATATTCACAAATCCAGAGTTTG
>NZ_CALHHT010000293.1 GCF_938031315.1 uncultured Campylobacter sp. | reverse complement strand
AAAATATCGATGGATAGTTTCTGCGCGGAATTCGGCGGAGAGCGAGTTTGCGTGCTGGACGACGCGCGAGCCTGGGCAAAGCGCTTCGGCACGATCGAATATGAAATTTTAGTCAAATTAAATTCCAACATCCCAAGGAGATTTCAATGAAAGAGCTGCAAGGAGAAAATAACGAGCGTATAGGTTACGACGATAAAGGCTTATCTGCGCGAGGCGAGAGCTTTGGCGGAGGAGAGTATCCGCGCCAAAAAGGAGGGCTTCATATCTTAATCAAAGCTCTAATCGTCTTAGTGATTGCGGCGATTGCGTTTGCGATATTTGCAGTGCCTGTTTACAATAAACTCGTAAGCAAAGATGAAGAAGTTAAGGCTGCGTGGAGCCAGGTACAAAACCAATATCAGCGCCGCGCCGACTTGATTCCAAATTTCGTAGAAACCGTCAAGGGCTACGCAAGCCATGAAAAAGATACCTTAGAAGGCGTTATAAATGCCCGCGCTAAGGCAACCGCTGTCAATATTAATGCAGAAAGTTTAGCGCAAGATCCGGAAGCGTTTGCAAAATTTAACGGCGCCCAAGGTGAGCTTAGCTCGGCCCTATCGCGCTTGATGCTGGTAGTCGAGCGCTACCCGGATCTTAAGGCAAATCAGAATTTCGCCGAGCTGCAAAATCAGCTCGAAGGCACGGAAAACCGTATCGCTGTAGCGCGCAAGGACTACATCGCCTCGGTGCAGGAATACAACAAGCTAATTAGAACCTTTCCTACAAACATCATCGCGCGCATCGTAGGACTAGGCGGCGCCAAACCTAGCTTTAGCGCTGATAGCTCAAGCCAAAAAGCCCCTAGCGTCTCGTTTAAATAACGCTAAAGGCGGCAAATGCTAAGCGAGCAGTGCAAGCAAAAAATCCACGAGCTAATCACGAAAGCCGAAACCGCAAGCGGTGCGCAGATCGTCTGCGTGGTCGCGCGCGAAGCAAGCGAGGACTGCGAAGCTAGCTATGGCGCAGCGGCAGTGACGGCGTTTGCGATCGGCATCGTTCTGTGCTTCGTGCCGCAAATAAGCAAAGCTGAGCTACTGCAGATCGTAGCGCTTAGCTTCATTGCGATTAAAGCTCTGCTAGCTAAATGCCCTGCGCTTTTAACTCTAATCACGTCTAAATCTCGCAGACTTCGGCTCTCAGGCGAGTTTGCGATGCTAAAATTTTACGAGCGCTACGGCAGCGTAAAAGAAGCGATAATGTTTTGTGTCTGCGTCCGCGAGCGCTGCGCTCATATCATCTGCGGCGCGCGAGCGGCGGAGTTTATCTCTAAGAGCGAGTTTGAACGTATCACGACGGAATTTAACCCCAGCACGCAAGGCCTTGAGCCTGCTGTTTTAAAGGCGATGGACACGCTGTGCGAGCTAGCCATGCGAGTGCCTAAAGATAGCGAAAATAACGAGATAGAAGAGACCTTGGTGGAGCTGCGATGAGAGTGGCTTGGAGATTTGCTTTTGCCCTGATGGCGCTATTTGTAATAAGCGTCGCCGCACCTAGCGAGTATCTAGCCCATCCAAACGGCACCGCTGTAATAGATGAGGCTGGCATTTTACGCCCAGCCGCGAGAGAGAGTCTGAATGAAATTTTAATGACTTTCGATAAAAATTCCACAAACCAGATCATGCTCGTAAGCCTAAAATCGCTCGGTGGCTACTCTATCGAGGAAATCGGCGTAGAGCAGGCGCGCGCTCTTGGTATCGGGCAAAAAGGGCGCGACAACGGCGTACTGCTGCTCGTCGCTCCGCACGAGCATAAAGTGCGTATCGAGGTCGGATACGGGCTAGAGGGCGTGCTAACCGATATGCGCGCCAAGCGTATCATCAGCAATAAAATTCTGCCCTATTTTAGGCAGGGAGATTATGAAAGTGGCGTCATTAGCGGGATTTCAGCGATCATTAGCACGATCGAAGGCGGCGATATAAAATTTGATCCGCTTAACGCCAACGCGCAGCAGGATCCGAGCAACAAGGACTTTGCGATCTTTATGGTGCTTTTTGCGGTCTTGCTTTTTGCGATACTAAGCCGCCGTGTAACGCGTCGCAGAAGAAGCGACGAGGATATAATCTCGAGTGCAGACATCATAAGCGAAATCGCGCGCTCATCGCGCATGAGAGGCGGCTCATCCGGAGATTTTGGCAGATTTGGAGGAAATGGCGGTTTTAGCGGAGGCGGCTTCAGTGGGGGCGGCGGAAGCTTCGGCGGGGGCGGTGCTAGCGGAAGCTGGTAGCCACAGAAATTTTATCAAAATTCCAAATCGTAGAATTTTATCTAAATTTTAAAATTTCAGAATTTCTAAATTCGGCTGCTGGTATAGAAAAACAGCATGAGCGGCTTGTCGTTGCCTCAATCTTTAGCGTGCGTTCGGAGAGGTCAAACTTGGAGGCGAGCGAGGTGCCGTCGCTGCTTAGATGGTGCTTCCATCCGTCACAGCCTGCGAGCAGCAGCGCGAACACGGCGGCGGCA
>NZ_CALHHT010000292.1 GCF_938031315.1 uncultured Campylobacter sp. | reverse complement strand
CGCTATCACAGAGCATTTTATCACTGGAACGTGAGCTTGGAACGCAGCTTTTTAACCGCACGAGTAATCCCATTTCGCTTACGCACGCGGGAAAAATTTATGCTAGTAAAGCCAAAGTCATTTTTGACGCCATAAACGACCTAAAAAACGATATCTCTGAAATAAGCGGCGTAAAAAATGATAAAATTCGCATCGGTTTTTCGCAAAACGGCTATAATCTACTGCCGTCGCTACTGCCGATGTTTTGCAAGAAATTTAAGGATTCGGATCTGCAAATTACGCAGTTTTCTTCTGCGCTTAGCATTCGCGAAATGCTACTTCAAGGTGATCTTGATGTCGGTATGGTGATACTGCCCATCGATATGAGCGGGCTTGACGGGGTTAAAATTCTAACGCAAAAAACCTATGTCGCTCTAAGCTCCACCCATCCGCTCTCGCTTGAGTTTAAAAACGAATCTGTTCCCAAAATTGACATTTCGCGCTTAAAAGAGGAAAGATTTATCCTGCCTAATCAAAGCCTAAGAAGCGCCGAGCAGATAGATGCATTTTTTGCTGCTGCGGGATTTGCGCCGAAAGTGCTATGCCGTACGGAGACCTTTGATATCGCCAATGCTATCGTCGCAAGCGGCGCAGGAGCGTGCTTTAGCATACCGCAGATGATAAAAGAGGATAAGGCGAGCAGGATAAAGCTCTTTGATGTAGGCGCGCGCGAGCTCGATAATACGCTGATAATTGCCTACAAAAAAGGCAAACGTCTAAACCATCTGGCGCAGGCGTTTATCAAAACTGCACGTAAAATTTCTAATGAAATTTAAAATTCATATCTCGCAACGATAAATGAGAGATTGAGATTTTGTAGCACTTTGCCTCTGCATTAGCTTTTGCATAAAAAATTTTTGGAGCGGATTTTGCTCAAGTTTAGGTAAAATTTCAAACTAAGCTTAAATTAGAATTTTGCCAATAGAATCTTTTATTGCTAAAATTTCACTCACAATTTACGACGGAATTTAGTGCAAAATTCTAATTTTTCACTCCGCTTAAAATATCCAAATCCTTGTTATACACCTTGGTATCTACTTCAAAAATTCCAAGCAGCGTGTGAAAAAGATTATCGTGCGAAAAAGCGTCATCCTTATGCGATTTGAGCGCATGCAGATCATATTTTTCGCGCATTTTTCCATCGCCTAGCCAAATCGCGCTCGCGATATGCCTTTGAGCTTTTGGAGCAAACATATATGGCATGCCATGCAAGTACACCCCGTTCTCGCCTAGGCTCTCGCCGTGATCGCTCATATAAATCATCGCCGTTTCGTGAGTTTTCGCGTAGGGTTTTAAAAAATCTATCACGCGAGAAAGAAAATAATCCGTATATACGATCGCGTTGTCGTAGGCATTGGTGATCTCTTCGGTGCTGCACTGCTCAAGCTGGTTGCTCTCGCACACGGGGGTAAATTTTTCAAATTTTTTCGGATAGCGCTTGAAATATGCGGGCCCGTGGTTTCCCATCTGGTGAAGGACGATCAGGATGTCGCGTCCGGCGTTAGCAGCGACGAATTGATCCAAACCCTCAAGCATCCCTTCGTCGCGGCACTCGACGTCGCAAATTTTATTATTTTGCGGCGTTTTGAAGTCCTCGTATTGCGTGCGAAGCGCCACGCCTTTGGAATCGGAGTTATTATCCCGCCACAAGATGCTGACGTCCTTGGTCGTATTGAGCACGTCCAGGACGTTTTGCACTTCGCCGGCCTTGGCGACGCTAAATTCATCTCGGTTTAGCAGCGAAAACATACACGGTACGCTCTGCGCCGTCGACGTCCCGCACGAGCTGACGTTCGTAAAGCTCACGACGCCGCTTTGAGCGCTTAGGAACGGATCGGTAGGACGGGCATAGCCGTTGAGCGCGAAGTGATCCGCCCGCGCCGATTCGCCTACGACGAGGATCACGAGCTCTTTGGGTTCCGTGGCGGCTTCGTTGATCGTCGCATCGGTGCCGATACGCTTTAATACCGAGGGCGTCTTTTTGGCGCTCTTTGCGGCAAAATTTGCGGTGCTGTAGATCCAATAGGTCGGATTCGTATAGTAGCGCAGGGATTTGTGCTCCCTAAAAAACGAAGCGTAAAATTTACTCAAGCTCAGCATTAGAACGACGATTAGGACGATGCAGATCGCCGCGACCTTGAGTTTGGCGACGATCTCGCCGCGCCCGCCGCGGTAACTCACGGGAGCGCGATAAACGAGCACCGCGGGCAAAACTCCCAGTACCGCGACGTAGATCACCAATCTCGCGCTAAAAAGATCGGCGGATTCGTTAAAATTTGTCTGCGTCACGTT
The DNA here is from genome assembly GCF_938031315.1 of uncultured Campylobacter sp. Classification (GTDB taxonomy): domain Bacteria; phylum Campylobacterota; class Campylobacteria; order Campylobacterales; family Campylobacteraceae; genus Campylobacter_B. The sequence continues at coordinate 1,631 of NZ_CALHHT010000292.1, read as the reverse complement.
TCTAATCATCTCCGAATCGATCACGACGCCGTAGTTATCCATAAAATACGCCGTAAACGCCGAGACGATAAAGGCGAAAATGAGCACCGCCTTGCTCGTGTAGCGCGAGCTTAGCAGCGTGAAAAACAGTGTCAAAAACGCGCACAAAATCACGGCGCTACAAAGCGCATAGCCCAAGCTTTGCGGCGTCGTGTCGTAAGTGGCTATGAAATTTTTAAAAAACGAAAAGTTGTAAAATGCCGTAAAAGCGAGCGAGGATAGGAAAATCAGCCTTTGCTGGGATATGTTTTTGAACATCGCGTTCTCCGAATTAATTTGAAAGCGTGATTGTATAACTGCGCGGTAAATGCTCGGTAAAAGGGCCGAATTTTAAAAGGGGTGCGGTTAAATTTAAACGAGATTTTAAATTTAGCCGCGCGAAATTTAGGCGAGAGGCGCTTTCGCGCCGAATTTATATTTTTATAAAAGAGAGCGCATTTAATTTACGCAAACGGCTTCTTGCGTCCGATGCCGCGATCTATCGGCTTTAAGCAGAAAGCGCGAAATTCAAACGGATAGCTTCCGCGCAAATTTATAAAATTGAGCCTGGTTGCGGCGTGCGCGTAAATTTACACAAACAGCCCTTTGCGGGAGGCTCCGCGCTGCGGCGACGCAAGAGCAAGAAGCGGCACTGCGCGGCTAAAAGCGTGAAATTTCGCACCGCAACTATATCGGCAAAAGTCGCGAGCCGCCCTACTTCGCATCCTCCCACCACCGCTTCTGCGGCGGGTTTTGCAGATCGAACACCTCGCCGATCTTCGGCGTTACAAGCACGTAATTTCTCCCCTGCGAGGTGGCATAGAGGCGCTGCATCGGCTCCTGCCACGGATGGTAGGCAAGATCGAATTTTGCCCAATGAATCGGCAGAAGCGCCTTGGCTTGCAGCTGTGAGGCGATTTGCGCAGTCTGCTCGGGGAAAGCATGGATCTGCGCCCAATTCTCGTCGTATGCGCCGTTTTCGAGCATCACGAGATCAAATTCGCCGTATTTTTGAGCGATCGCTTCATAATACGCGCCATATCCGATATCGCCTCCGAAAAATACCGAAAAGCTTCGCGTTTGTACGACCCAAGAGCCCCAAAGCGTGGAGTTGTTGCTCCGTAGCCTCCGCCCGCTAAACTGCCTTGCGGACTCGAGCGTAAATCGCAGTCCGTCTATGTCTTGGCTCTGCTTCAGATCAAACTCAATGATTTTGCCGTCCTGCACGCCCTAGCGTAGCAGATGCGCTCGCACCCCAGGGGCACGAGGTAGAGACCTACCTTTTCGTCAAGCTCGCGAATCGCCTTGTAATCCAGATGATCGTAGTGATCGTGGCTGATCAAAACTACGTCGATATGCGGCAGTTGCGATATTTTCGGCGTTTGCTCGTATTCAAAAGGCGCGCCGCCTATCGGAAGCGGCGAGGCGCGGTAAAATACAGGATCCGTCAAAATGACCTTCTCTTCGAGCTTGAAAATAACGCTCGAGCTCGAGTGGCCGAACCACGCAAATTTCAAATTTTGCAGCGCCGCAGCGTCAAATTTCACGCTCGGCAACGGCACGCTCGGGTTTTTGCCCGCAGGCGGCGGAATCATCGTAAAAATTCACTCCCC
>NZ_CALHHT010000291.1 GCF_938031315.1 uncultured Campylobacter sp. | reverse complement strand
ACGGAATGATCGGCGATCATGACTGGAATGAAGAGGAGCGCTACAGCACGGGTGCTGGTATCGAGTGGATGACGCCGATGGGGCCTTTGCAGTTATACTTCGTTAAGCCGCTTAATAAAAAGCCGCACGACGACACAAATAGCTTCGAATTTAGCATCGGCGCTAGATTTAATTAAACGCGGCGACTTGCGAACGCTGTGGCGTGCGTAGAATTTTCTACCGCACGCCTTAAAATTTAATAACGCTCACGATTCTAACCTTTCGTGTCGCACTAATTTGGCAGTCAAACTATTTTAGGCAGTTTGAGCTAAATTTTAATTGCAATTCCGCTCGGCTTAGGATGAAATTTAAACGCATAGCTTGCTTTGAATTTTTTAGAATTTTATTTATCAAGATAGTTTGAAATTCCATTCGTATGGTAAAATTTTAAGCACAAGAGTTCTAAAAAATCAATACAAGCCATTAGCATAATTTAAAGAAATTCTAATATTGAAATTTTAAAAATTACGATATAGACGATAAACGCTGCTTTGTCGCGCGCGGAATTTCACTGCATAGGATTTAGCGCGCCACTGAATTTTAAAGCTCATAAATTTTGAGATTCTAAAATTGCTAGAATTTAAAATTTTAAATCGCCTCGTAAATCGCTAAACATTTGCGTTAAATTTTGCCTCGCTTTACCGATAATTTAAGTTAAGCTTGTAAAATCGCGCTCTAAAATCATATCAAAGGCTCTTTTATGCGTAGAAATGGCAATGGAACGAAGCTTAAAATTTTAATATTTCTTATTATAATATGCGCTTTAGTTTATGGAATTTTTAGAATTTTCACCTCGCCGAAATTTGAAAAAAATCCTCCGCAAATTGCGCTGGAAAATGAAATTTATTGGAATTTAACTTCGCCTTTAAAGATTAAAATTTCAGACGATACCGGCATTAAGCTCGTTCGCGTTAACTTAAATGACGGAGCCAGCACGATACCGCTACTAAATGAGGAGCTGAACGTTCCGCAAACGACGCTAGAGCTTGCCGTGCAATTTCCTAAAAATTTGATGCTTAATAAAGATAAAAACTACAAGCTCGAGGTTTTTGCAAACGACATTAGCTCGTGGAATTTTGCGCAAGGAAATAAGAGCGTAAAAACGGCAAATATAATAATAGATGACAAAAAGCCCCTCATAAATATCATCAATCAATCCTATAAAATCACCAAAGGCGGTAGCGCTGTAGTCGTATTCTCAGCTAAAGACGAGCGCCTAAACGAAGTCTATGTCAAAACCAACTATGGCAAAATTTTTAAAGCAATTCCTTTTGTAAAAGAGGGCTATTATGCGTCTCTCGTAGCGTGGCCTGCAAATTTAGAGGAATTTCGCGCAGAAGCGGTCGCCACTGATCGTGCAGGCAACGAAAGCATTTCGCAGATCAAATATTTTTATCAGGACAAAAAATATAAGGTCTCTACTATCAAGCTAAATCCGGGCTTCATTAACGGCAAAGTAAGTGATCTGGCTAGCCAATACGCGCAGAATTTTAACTCGATGAGCGATTTGGAGAAATTTAAATTCGTAAACGAAACTCTGCGTAAGAAAAACGGAGATGATCTGCACGCTGCTACTAGCGCGGTGCACGAGGATAAAATAAATGGATTTGAGCTAAAGCCTTTTTATC
>NZ_CALHHT010000290.1 GCF_938031315.1 uncultured Campylobacter sp. | reverse complement strand
CGTTCTTGACGTAGCGACGACCTTGTCGCCTCTACTTAGAGCATATTTTGCCAAACTCTCCCCAAGGCCGCCCGTAGCGGCTGTGATAAGCCAAATTTGATTTTCCATGTTTTTCTCCTTTATTAAATTTTCTTTCGCGTTTAAATTTACGCCAGCTAATACCGCGTTTTTATAAATTCTCGCCTCTTAATTGCCGCCTTTTGGCTAATTACGGATCGCCGTAATAGAAAAATAGGCTTGTTTTTTATTGTTTTGGCGCATTATCCTTCATCCAGTTTACGAGCCACTTTATCCTGCTGTCGTCTCTATGATCAAAAAACAGCGTCTTGCCTGTATCCAGCGCAGCAATGGCAGCCATATCATCAGGTGCAAGCGCAAAATCAAAAATATCGAAATTTTGCCTCATTCGCTCTATTTTTACACTCTTTGGAATGACGATGATGCCGCGCTGAATTAACCAGCGCAAAATAACTTGAGCTGAGCTTTTGCCATATTTTTCACCGATACCGCTTAGCACGGCATTTTTAAATATATCGTTTTTGCCCTCGGCGAAACTAGCCCACGATTCAAATGCTATGCCGTAGCCATCAAGCACGCGCTTTAACGCTTCACGCTGAAAAAATGGATGACACTCAAGCTGATTTACCGCAGGGATGACGCCGCTGTTTTCGCACAGATCTACGATCCGATCAGCGTAGAAGTTGCTAACGCCGATAGAACGAATGCGGCCTTGCTCTTTTAGGTGCTTCATCGCTCGCCACGAGCCGTAAATATCGCCATATGGCTGATGGATAAGATAAAGGTCGAGGTAGTCAAGTCCTAGCTTTTTCATCGACGCATCAAAGGCCTTTAGCGCGCGCTCCTCACCTGCGTCGCTGATCCAAAGCTTAGTAGTGATAAACAGCTCCTCGCGCTTTAGCCCGCCGGCAAGAGCCGTCTTAATTGCTGCGCCCACGCTTTCTTCATTGAAATACGCCTTTGCCGTATCAATGCTGCGGTAACCGACCGAGATCGCATCCTCAACGCATCTTTGCGTCTCTTTCGGATCTACCTGAAATACGCCAAATCCCAAAACAGGCATCTTATTGCCGTCGTTTAAGCTTACAAATTCCATTTTTGCTCCTTGCAATTTTGATTTTTAAACTGAAATAATTATAACAGTTTTAGAAAATAGGCGGTAGAACGATCCTGCAAAATCATTGCCTATTTCTGCAAATTTTATAAAAAATACAAAATTTAGATCAAATTTGTAGTTGGGGTGGGTCGAAAATGTAAATTTTAGATAAAAGAGGCTTGAAAGATAAAATCAACGAGAGACAGCAGACCTGCCCGCACTAAATTTAAGCGCCAGTTATGGCTAAGACGTGCGCCTTAGGAGGCATGCCAAACATCCTAGAGTACTCCCTATTAAACTGCGACGGGCTCGCGTAGCCGACGGCGAATGTCGCCTCTGCGGCGTCTAAATTTTGATTTATCAAGAGATTTTTTGCCTCTTCGAGGCGGATCTTTTTTTGAAATTGAAGCGGACTAAGCGCCGTGATACGCTTGAAGTTATGATATAGCGACGATGCGCTAATACCGAGCTTTCTGGCTAAATTTTCGATATTTATCGCCTCGGCGTAGTTTGATTTTATCTCTTTAGCAGCGCGCGTGACGCGATTTTCTATGGTTTCTAGCATTGCGTATTGGCGCAGGAAATCGCCGTTTTCGCCCTTTAAGAGTATGTATAAAATTTCCTTTATCGCGAGCTTTGCTAAAAATTTAGCATCGTTTGGACGATCTAGCAAACGGATAAATTTAAATACGGCTTCAAGCAGCTCATCATCTACCGCTCCAAGAGCTAGCCCTGCAAACTCGCCTTTTTTGCTCTCGGCGCCGCCAATGCTCTCGATCACGCTTAAAATATCCTCTAGCTCAAAGTTGATCCTTATGGCTAGATACGGGCAGCCTTTGATCTTCGCAACGGCGGGGATGTGCGTAGCGGCTAGCAGATAGCGCTGCTCGTCGTACTCGTAAAAATCATTACCGACTTTGGCTAGTTTAGAGCCTTTAAAAACCATGCAAAGCGCAGGCTCGTAAACGCCGGTTAAAAACTCGCTCGGCACGCTTGCTCGGTAGACAAACAGCTCCTTTATATCGCTTTGTATCTTACCGTCTGAGCTAAATTTAGCGTCCAAATACTTGCAAATTTCATCTATCTTGCTCATTGTGCCTCCTTGATTTTTTGGAATTTTAGCAAAATTTATAAAATAGTAGCTGCGAATATCCACCGACTCGCTTTCTCAAATTTAGCAAGTAAATAGGCAAAGTCGGCTCGCCAAATATTTAAAAGAGCTCAATCCAAAATGATAAGCTCGGATGGTTTAACGACCGTCCGAAAATCAAAAGTCAAAGCAAGAGGCTAAAGCCATAAGCCGATTTACTCCATTTAAATTTATCTTGCCAGCTCAAGAATTTTAGCGATATTTTCGCGGCTGTAGAGCTCCGCCATATTCCACGCTTTAGCGTTTGTCGCGGCTACGTCTATGACCTCGTCTAGCACCTTGCCTTCGATGCCGAGCTGTGCCAGGCTAGTCGGCGTGCCGATCTTATCAAACCACGCCTTAAGCGCCAGGATGCCCTCATCTGCGCTTTTAAGGTCGAAAATTTCACGCGCAAAACGCTCAAACGCGCTTAAATTCCTATCCTTATACCACCTCATCCACGCAGGCATTACCACGCTAAGACCGGCTCCGTGCGCGCAGTCCACGACCGCACTCATCGCGTGCTCGATCATATGATTCGGATAGCCGAAGCCGCCCACGCCCACGTAGGTTAGTCCGTTTAGCGCCATCGTCGCGGCCCACGCAAACTCGGCGCGCGCGTCGTAATCGCTCGGATCTGCAAGCAAAGCTTCGGTCGTGCGGATGACGGTTTTGATATTGGCTTCGATATAGGCTCGCACGATCTCCGGATGGACGCTAGCGGTAAAATACCCCTCGATGCTGTGCGCGATGATGTCGCTCGCGCTATATACGAGATACTCGCGGCTGACGGTTGCTTGCAACTGCGGGTTTATGACCGAGACCTTCGGGTATAGACACGGCGCGCTGATTGCGTATTTTTGCTTGGTCTGCTCCTTAGTTACCACGCCGCCGCAGTTCATCTCCGAGCCCGTCGCGGCGAGAGTGATGATATCAAAAATTTTAAGCGCAACGCTCGGGCTTTTGCCGGTGAAAAAATCCCACACGTCGCCCTCGTAGCAAGCGCCCGCGGCTACGGCTTTTGCGGAGTCCAGCACGCTTCCGCCGCCCACAGCGAGCACGCTATCTGCGCCAAATTCTTTGGCAAGCTCGATCGCTTCGTTTACCTTGCTTAGCACGGGATTTGATTTTATGCCGCCAAGCTGCGTAAATTCTATACCGCTTGCCTTTAAGCTGCTCTCCACCACGTCCATCAGGCCACTCTTTCGCACGCGCTCGCTGCCGTATAGTACGAGAGCTTTTTTCGCGCCCGCTTCCTTCATATACTGCCCGATATGTTTTTCTTTATCCTTGCCGAATTCTATCCTCACGGGGTTGCAAAAACTAAAATCTGTCATCTTATCTCCTTTAAATAAAGTTGACTAAATTATAGCCTTTTTTAAAATTTTGTGGTAGCACGATGGTCCAAATTCCTTGCCTAATCGTGCAAATTTAAATATAACCCGAGTAAATTTAAAGAAGAGAACATGAACGAAGTAGATAAAATTTTAAAAGACGCCGCAAAGATCGCAGACGAGCTATATCCAGCCTACGGACACGTTCAGACGCCCATAGGGGCGCTCGGCTTTTACCGTCAAAGAAAGCCTCAGACTTCATCGCGACGATCTATGAGCCTAGCGTGTGCTTGCGCCTGCACGGCGGCAAAATGGTGGAATTTAACGGCAAATAGTATCGCTACGATATGCAAAAATTCCTGCAATACTGCGCTAAGCCCGATTGATTTTCAAAAGCACATTAGGTTGTAGGAAACTAGATATATCTTACAAAACGGCGGCACGAAAGCGTCGTAGGCGGCTTTTGACGTCGGATACGAAAGCTCGTCATAGTTCAGCAGGGAGTACGTGAGGATGTCTGCATGCCGCCTAAAGCCCACGCGCAAACATTTCGCGACTAAGAACGAGCAAAAATTTAAAGTGATCGGCTTGGGCAAGCTTTGTAAAATTTCAAAATTTCATTGCGCAATGCAAGCCGAAATAACTGCACAATAAAACAGCATCCGCAACCGACATAAACCGATCGCAAGGTATTGCTTGCTATCAACGAGGCGGCGTCCGCTACCGAAACGAGGACTCAGTAGGGGAAAACGCGGTGCAAGAATACAGCCTAAACGTAAGAAGATAGACATAATGCAAGAGACCGCTCCGCCGCAAGAAAAATGGATGCGCCCAGCGATGATTGCCCCCCACTCGCTTGCCGCTGCGCTAAAAGTCATTGTTCATCTTCTTGCTAATTTTATAATTTCAATCGCGTGACGTTTTATCACGCGACTCGCACAAGCAAAATCAGGCTAATCGAAATGCTTTAGATAAATTTAAATCAAGCTGGAATAGAAAAAATTTTCTTAAAAATAGCTATTTTAGTATCATGAAATTTCATAAAAATTTATTTATACTGATAAAAACATAATTTTTAATATACGTCTAATAAGCAAAATAGTAATATTTTTACGATATTAAATTTCAGCGAGAAAGGAGAAAATATAGAATTTTTAATGGTTCTGATGTTTTTCGTCGCAGGTATTTTGTTGTGGTTTAGACCCGAGAAAAAGCGCGCGGTTATGGGCTTTGGTATCGCGGGTATCGCGATACTCGTCATCATGATGGCGTGGGTGAATAAATTTGCCGTCGTACCTATGGGAAATTTTTAGGAGCGAGCAATGAAAAGTTTGCAAGATAAAATGCCTCAAAGCTTCATTCGCGGCGCCGAGATTTCTGCGGGCTGGGGCGAAGATGAAAGGCGATTTTTCAATCTTTTTGCCCTTGCCGCCCTTGCCCTCATCGTCCTACCCGTAGGTATCGCGTGTTTGGTTTTGGGCTTTGGCATGGGCGATAGCCCCTGCATCATGTGCTGGCACGAGAGATTTTGCATGGTCGCGATCTCGTTTATGGCGCTAGTTATCGTTAGATACGGCTTTAAGGTCAAATACCTCGCTGCAATCCTCTTTTTAGCATGCCTCGGGCTATACGACGGCTTTTTGCATTACAGCCTAGACGGCACCGGCGGCGGCTACCTCGACATAAAGCGGGGCTTTGGGCTTGAAATTTTAGGCACACACACAATTTTGGGTCGTAGTGGTGCATTTTTGCGTCATTATCTTTTTAGGCGTGATTTTGCTGCTAGGCAAAATAATGCAAAAAAGCGAAGAGGGCGCATACGGCGCGGTTTTACCCAAATTTGCGCTAGGCAAAGTTGCAGTGGCGACCTTTGCTATCGTCATGGCTTTTAACTGCGTTCAAGCTTTTATCACGGCAGGCCCTCCGCCCTATCTAGCCTCCGCGACGCCCTCTCGCACGAGCATCGATCCTTGCAAGTGGTTTTGGGAACTTGATCACTGGGAGGAGACCCAGATAGACTTCTGCGAAAGCTGGAATCCAAAACTACCGAATCTGCCGAAGTGAGGTTGCGATATGAGAAAAATTCTAACTTTAACCCTTTTGTGCGCTGCACTGGCGCTGGGCGGCGAATTTAATCTAAATACTGCGGATGGCGCAGTGGTGAATTTAACGCCGTTACGCAAAAGCGGCGAGATAACGTTAAATTTAAACAACAATAATCCCGTCAC
>NZ_CALHHT010000289.1 GCF_938031315.1 uncultured Campylobacter sp. | reverse complement strand
GCAGAAAATTCTCAACACTCTTTTAGTTCCGGTGCTGGCGTTCGCCGCTTTTTTTACGCCGATTCCTGAAGATAGCGGAATGACCGCCACGCCTATTCAAAAGATTATGCGCGCCGGCGCCTCGCTCAGCAATACTTTTGCTGATAAGTTAGGAACCGTGGGCGCGGAAAGCTACATGCAAAAGCTTTACGGTAGCGTAGGCGCATATACTTGGGAGAAGGAAAAGCTCTACCGGGAGAATAAAAAAAACTATGCAAATATTATTTCTGCTTATGAGAAGGGGTATAAGGAGTGCCAAGATAGATTTAGAAATATCTCAAGCTTTCTAAATACGCCGGAAGGTACGCAGAAATTTGACCTCAATTCAAAAGGGATAGAAAATGAGAAATATACTTTTCGAGGGTGCCAATACATAGAGTATCGATTAAGCTCTTTTTATAGCCTTAACCGAGAAAATCAAGTATTTTTAGAAGCGCTTGAAAAAAACCTAAGAAATAATGAGCTTAATTCTAATCTACGGCAGATCGATGAAAGTATAGGCCGAAGACAAAACGAGCTCGGCTGGATCAACTCGACGATATTGCCCGGAATGGTTATTTTAATTGAAAATATATCCGCAATAGAAGAAAATTCCGTTGCGAATAAAATTATTGAAGATAACAAAAACAATATAGAAAAAGCCAGTAGAGACCGAGCAAAAATAAATCAGATAGAGCGCAACAAAGATAGCTGGATGCCTGAAGTCCTTGCAAACTGGATAGATGACTCAGCGGTAGCCGACGGCAATCTCGCTGGTAAGTTAATGGGAAATTTAAGCTATACGATGCTGCCTGGTGCCGGTGAATTACTAAGTGGCCTTACTCTAAGTGACGATACGATTAAGATGTTTACCGATAAGATGCCGCTGCTAGGCAAAATTCTAGGGAAAGTGGTAAAAGCGGGGTCTTTTGTTTTAGCGACAATTTTAACGGCCTTGATATATAGTCATATTTTAAATTCATTGCCTTTGGCGGTTGCGATCGTTGCCGGAGCATTGGCGTTTTTGGGCTACATCATAGAGCTTGCGAAGTACTTCTATGTTACGCCGTTTATAACCGCATTTGCGCTTACGACCGGAAAGGTCAACAAAATAGCGGAGTTTTTGGTAACAGGTATTGCGCTATTTCTAAAGCCTATCTTGATCGTAATATTTCTATACTTTGCGATATTCATTTATGGGCTTTTTAATGATATATTTATGATATATGCGGTAGAACAGCTCAATGTGCTTAGAGAGCTGCAAAGTCAATTCTGGCTTACTGCCGTAATCACTACGTTTCAAGTGATCTTGAAGATCGTAGGAGCGATAGGCTCGATGTATATTATGTGGAGCATAATCCTAAAAGCACCGACTTGGCTATTTAAAATGGTCGGGCTAAACGATAGCGTCGCCGCGGGGTTTGCTACGGAGCAGCTAGGGCAAAAGTTGGAGAAATACAGTTTTCAGTTATGATAGAACTATACTATTAAATAGTAATAAAATACTATTTAATAGTAAAATATTACAATGAAATTGTATTTTTCTTTGAAATTATGGTATAATTACCATAAAATTTTAATGAAAGGTTTAAGATGAAAAAGTTGGTTTTGATGTATTTTTTGTTTTTTGGATCAGTTGCATTTGGGGAAGGGTTAATTGGCAAAGGTATCGGTCTTTACGATGGCGACTATGTAAGTATGGATAGGATCGTAGGACGAGATCCGGAAACTGGAGAGGTGCAGCCCGTATTGAAAGAGGTTAGCAAAGAGGAATATGAAATGATTAAGGCTAAAGAGCTTAATAAAAAAGCCTATGAGAAGGCGCAAGAGGCGCGAATGAGGCTCGAAAGAGCCAAGCAGAGCGGCGATGAAGCCAAGATCAAAGAGGCCGAAAGAAAGCTTGAGGAAGCTAATAGGGATGTCGAGTTATCAAAGGCTAAAATTGAGGATCTAAAAGCTAAGCAGATCGAGGAAAAAACTAAAAATTCTACTAAGGAGCCAAAATGAAGACCATCGCTTTTTTATTTTTAGCGGCAGTTGCAGTTATTCTTGGTTTTCGTAAAAAGCTGAATGCTTGAGAATGAGTTTACCCGACCTTAGAGAAATCAAGGCCGGGTTAGAAAATTTCAATATATTTTGAAAGGATAAAAAGTGAGACTTTATATTAAAATTTTTACAAAAGATCAAGAAAATGGATCTAATGAAACAATCATTGTTGAACGTTTTATATCAACTGATAAAATTGATATATCGCTTAATATATTAAATCAAGAAAATATTTATCAAGAAAATATTTTTGCGCTCGGTCGATTAAATTTATTTTTATCGCCCGAAGATGAAAGAAATTCTGATGTAATTGATTTTATCGTCGAGAATAATTGTTTGAGTGAAAAAGAAATTTCTACGCTATATCGATTTTTTTTAGATAATAAAAATATAGCAATATATTTTGAACGCAGGCAGAATAATCCAGAATTAATTCTGTCCGGAATTTATCAATAAGGAAAGAAGGTGTCCTATGAATTTAGAAATTATTCGAGAATATGATGATCGTCCGGCGGAAAAAATGCTTATTTGCCGACAAGATTTATTTTTATATACTGACATAATATCAACGAGAGATAGGTTTGTTGCTTCTTTGAGATATGATCTTATGAAGAGTCCATTCGAATTTTACTTCGATGAGAAAGATAAAGGCGATATAGATGATCTTATAGACACTATTAAAAAAGGTGGCAATGCAGTATTAAAAGTAAAATATAATGATAATCCACCATTGGGTTGGCATAGGGGTTTAAAAATAGTTCAATATGATTTTGAAAGCTTCACAAGGGAAGATTAAGGATATTTCTATGTTGATTTCTGCTTGTTGTCTCGTTTTATCTTGTGGATGCTTAGCATACGTTTGTATGATAAGCCTTAAAAGATATAAAAAATTAAACAAATATCTTAAGCAGCGAAATTTAGTCTTGATGCATAGAATTTTTCTTGAAATACTGCCTTCTTCCCATACGGTTCCCGTTAATGATCTTCCAAAAATGTTTAACGAGATCGTAAGTAGAGCCAAGTCTTTTTTGGATACCGGCGATATTGACTATATGATTTTTGGAAGATCTAAAGATGACAAGGTAGTTGAAGTGACGGATTTTTATAGCTTGTATTTGGAGAATAAAATATCAGATAAAGAGATAATGTCGATAGTCGATGTTGCGGTATCCGGTTGCAAACATTTTGGAGGAAGAAATGCCTAACTATAAAATAGATGAGGAGCTGGAAGAGCTAAAGAAAGAGCTCGATAGCTATCGCCCTTTGCCGGAGGAAACGGCCAAGTCCTTAAAAGGGAACTTGATGCTTAAATATAATCAAGAAAGCAATGCGATAGAGGGCAACTCTTTAACAATATCCGAAACTAAAGTTTTGCTCGAAAACGGAATTACGGCCAAGGGCAAGCCCTTTAAAGACCATTTAGACATTATTAATCATCAGAAGGCCATTGAATTTTTAAGTGATTTGGTGCGTGAAAAATCGGTTTTATCCGAAAGAGATATTTTGGATTTTCATTACTTGCTTTTAAAAGGAACTGAAAATTCGGATAGCGCCGGAGCTTATAGACGTGTACCGGTAACGATTATCGGCGCAACACATAAGACTACGCCGCCGTTTTTAATTCAAAAGGATATGGAAGATTTGCTGATATGGCATAATGAGGCTTTGGCAAAGGAAATGAACCCCGTAACTAGAGCCGCATTGTTACATACGAAATTTGTGAGAATACACCCCTTCATTGACGGCAACGGTAGAACGGCAAGGCTTTTATTAAATACCGAATTATTAAAAGCCGGCTATCCTATGGCGATTATCAAAAAGGAAGATAGAGCCGAATATTACGATGCTTTAGAGAGTGTAGGTTGGCTTGAGGATTTCAGTAAAATCGTCGCTTTTATACAAGAAAACGTAAAAGAAACGGCTAAATTTATGCTAGATATCGCAAGGCAAACTAATGAAGATAAGCTGGATCTTGAAAACCAAGAGAACAAAAATTCGATAAGACGTAAAACGCATGGGAGGTAAATATTATGAAAAAAATAGCTTTAGCTTTGGTTTTTGCTAGCGGGCTTTTTGCAAATTCACCCTCCGCGCTTAAAGATTTGACTAGAGAACACACGGATGTATTTCCTACGCATGAGGCGCAATATGCGACACTGATAAAGGAAAAAATACTTATTAAAGATCTGCTGTCGATCAGGATAAATTTAGCTTTCGAGCTGGATAAATTTCGACAGCTAATCTTTAACGGCTTTTTAATTCGTGCCGAAAAGGACTTTTAGCATGCAAGAAGATGACGAACTACGTAAAAAACGAATACTCAATGTAATCTATAAAGAGCAGTACCGGCTGAAATTGGGTGTAGTGTATCTTGTTTGCACGGGTTTTAATATACTTGCACTATTGATATTCTATCTGATTCACAAGAGCGGTCTTGCGTTTGATTTCACCGCTCTAATCTATATGGCCACTATCACGATATATTACAAATTCGTGTTCAATCTTACCAGAGACGGAAGGCACTTTGATAGTTTTATGCTGAAATTTCTGTCAGAGCTAAGTGCTAAAACCGATAAGAAGCTTAGAGAAAATCTAACGTCGAATTCAGCAATCAAATTAACAAAACAAGAAGATGAAAATTTTTAAAAGGAGTTCCGATGGAAAATTTAAATAACGATCAGATCGAGCAGGCAAAAGACCTGCTTAAACGTCTAACAAGGCTTTATGGGGAAAAAGCGGATTTGGAGATTCGCCTCAAGGATCTTAGCGAAAAGATCAAATTTGAGATAGCCGATAGTTGCGATCTTAAAAATAAGCAGGGCGAAGTTCAAGCAAGCAGGGTAAAGTGGCCTTTGGTTATGGCCGCGATAAACGATATTTATAAACGTGCGCCTAGTAAGCGCGGTAATAAATTCGAACTGCTGGTGAGTGAAATGGAGGACTACAAACAGGCTTTAGAGGACGAGGACGCCGTATCTGAAGACCTAATTAGTATGCTGCCGCCGGTGCTAGACGAGCTGGATGCTTATAAGGGCTATTTTAAGGATGTGTTGGCAGATGCTTCGCTGCTCGATCAAGATACTATCAAAGCAATAGAAATGATAGCAAAAGATAAATATAAGGAGATGAAAGCCGACCGACTTATCAAAGCCGGCTATGAGACAAAAGAGCCTAAAGACAATAGCGAGCTATTCGAGCTCAAAGAGCAACTTACCGATATGTTGGTTTAAAAATTCATTATAAGGAGAAAAGATGAAAATTTTAAATGTTTTGGCGACGTGCGCCATAGTCTTGAGCGTAGCCGGAGCCGGCAAACTTGACGGTATCAAATCAAATTCGCCTATTTTCCAAAAGCATCTCGTTGAGATCCGCAATATGGAAGAAAGCATCAAATCGGCTGGTAGCGCCGCGGAAGCGGCAGAGATGAGTAAGGATTTTGCGTGGTCGACGCTTCCCGAAGCCTTTTCGGCCGTTATAGCTGCGGACGATGCGGAGGGATTTGCGGGGATGCTTGAAGTAATGAAGAAATTAAATATGGATCTTACGAATTTTAGCAGCTTAAATAACATGTATAATTTTGCCGTCGATATAGTAAATCATAAGGCTGTGAAATGTCTAAAATTGTTAAAACAAACCGATTTCAAATTTAACGAGCCGATCGAGGACGGTAGGGGTCATCAGTGGAATTCTTTACTTGCGTATGCAAAAAGTAGCGGAGCGGATAAGGAGATTATCCGGATTTTGGAGGGCAGATGAGCTTTAAAAAATGTTTGCTAGCCTCTTTGCTGCTGTTTTCTTCCGTATGCCTTGCGGAAGAAACGTGTAAAGTATCGCGCACTCCTTTTGGAAATCTCATTCGACAGAAAGAATCCGGCGGTCATTATGGCGCTTGGAATGAATATAAAACGAATTCTTCCGGAAAGAGGTATCTAGTAAGCCATGTTAGCGGAGACGGCAAAAATTTGACCAATATGACGCTCGCGGCCATAGTCGAGGAGCAAAAGCAAGGAACCATGTATGCCGTAAGGCGCATACCAGATTGTCAATACGACAAAAGCTCCGGTATTAAATGAATCGATCAAGTATTTGAGTCTTAATCCGCTTGAAATTTACAACAAAGAGCTTCAGGATCGTATATTTGACGAGTATCTCACAAAATACAAGAGGAGCGCGCTGCATAGCTATTTTTATGGCGCGGGCGATATAGATAAGGCAGCCCTGCAGGCCGCACAGGAATGGGCGAGTATGCCCGTTAAAAAGGGAACGACGCTATATCGAGGCGGTGTTGCCACATCAAATTGCAATACGAGCTACTACTCAGAAAACGGCACGGACTCCTCTACAATATGCTATGAGACGCTTATAGAGGCTCTGAAGGTCAGCCGGGAGCAATTACAATCAGGTACGTGCAACCCGGAGAAAGAAGTCAATAAAGACAAAGAGGCAAAAGAAGCCGAGAAGCAAAACGGCGGCAATAACCAAACAAAACCGGACAACCCGGGCGGATACAAAGATATAAACGTCGGCCCGAATCCGGGCGGAGCTTGCGGCGGCTGCATAGATTGGGGATTGGGTGCACAACTCGGAAATAAGTCTTTGGCGCAATTTGAAAAGCTCGATACGGAAACCTTTTCGAAGATCGAAGAGATCGTCTCAAAGATCAATACCGCACATCAAAATTTAGAGCTTCAATCAAAGGATATTTTAGAGACCGGGCAGAAAATTTTACAGCTTCAAGGCACGATAGAAAGGGAAATTCAATATAATCAAAATATGATCAATTCTCTACAAGACATCATAAATTCGAAAGACGCTACAAGGGGATTTGGGAAATGAGAATTTTCAAAATACTAAGCCAATATAGGCGCGATTTCGTAGCTATTTTCGAGTGTGAACATTGTGGCTTTAAAGTCGAAAAAAAGGGATATGACGATAAAAATTTTCATCACAACGTTATCCCTGAAATGACGTGCGATAAATGCGGCAAAAAAGCGGATCAAAACTATCGACCGCTTGAGCCGAAGTACCCGGAGAATTTTCAAATTTAAAGGAGTAAAATTTGAAAAAAATACTGTTAAGCATCCTACTATTTGTAAATTTAGGCTTTGGTGCGATATGGAGCAGTAGCGCTCAAGACGGTATAGCTCAAGCTTTCGCCGAATACGATGCAAAGATCAGAGCATTAAATAGCCAGATCCTGCGAAACTATGATCGTATCTTAGCTCAAGCAGAGGAGATTGCGAAGAACTGCGAGACGAAACGAAGATTACTGGAGAATCAAAGCGAGTTGCTCAAAAATGGAACTCTAGAGCAAGAAAATATTAATTTTAACTTTAAAAAGCTAAAATTACTTCTCGATAATGAGGCGACGAGATGAAAAAGATAGTTTTGTGTTTATGTCTTTTTTCGGCTGCTGCCGTAGCGTGTGTGTGCACTATCGATATTGTTAACGGTTTTGTGGGCTCAAGGAGTCAAATTTCGGCTACTATAGATAGTGCTACAGCAGAGATTGAGGGAAATTTAATACCTGCTGTAGAAAAGAATATTGCGGATATTAAAAAGCAAAACGAAGAGCTTGCAAAGCTTCTTAAGGCTTATATGCTAGAGGCAGAGCAAAAACGCAATATCATATTTTATTTGGAAGAGATCAATAATATACAATGAAAAAACAAAATATGATGAAGAGACAAGACTTCATACGGGCGCTTGACGAGTTGGGAGTTGACTTGTCTGAATTTTGTGATTTGGCCAATATCAAACGACGAACTTTTTTTGCATATAGCTCTAAAGCAGAAATGCCGATTTTATATGTTAACATTATAAAATTGCTTCGACAGATTCACGAAAAAGAACAAAAGATTGAAAACCTATCCAAAGAATTAGAGATTTTGAAAAAAGCTATAGAAATTTCAAAAGATATAACGAATAAAATTATATAAAAATATATAATTTTATTTAAAAGTTATGTATTTTCTCATAACTTTTGGTATAATTGCCACTAAAATATTTTTCAAGGAGTGGCAAAATGCAAAATTTCTCAGAATGGCTCGACGACTTCACTATAGAGCAGCAAATCAACCTAAACGATAGATTCACATTCAATCGCGAAAACGGGGCTAAAGAGGTATACACCGTAGGCCAAATTTTTGAGTTCATCAAGACACAATCAAAAGAAGCTCAAGACAAATTCGCCGATAGCCTTCAAAAAGGTCTTAAAGCACAAAATCTAATGGGATATTTATATTCTGCAAGTAAGTATCTTAAAATCCAACAAGAAGACAAACGCCAGCAAAAAGAGCGACAACCGGAAGCTGCTAAAGAGAATAAGCAGGCAGACAATAAACCGGCCAAAGAGCAAGTAGAGATTAAAGATAGCGCTGCTGCCAAATTTGAGGATTTGGAAAAAAAGCTTAAAGATCCGAAAACACAAGATAAAGCTCTTGAAGATTATGACGAGTTTATCCGGCATTTTGGTTCGCTACATCAATACTCGGCCAGTAACCTAATGCTTATAGCATCGCAACTAAAAGATCGTGGCTTAGAATTTTCAGAAGTCATAAAATCTGAGAAAGATTGGAACGAAATGTCAGTATCCGTCAAAGACGATCCGATTTACGTATTAGTGCCGAAGGACGTGCCGTTATACGAACTAGAAATGATCAAAAGAGAAGACGGTAGCACAAAGCGTGTTTATAAGTTAGATGACAATGGTAAGAGAATACCCGCAAGAGATGAGAATGGAAAATTTAAAGCTGCTAAGCGTTTTGAGCTTAGCGGTAAAGTATATAGTGTAGATCAAACGGACGCTTACGAAAAAGGCATAATGAAAAAAGGGAAAGACACTCGTATGCCCGGCTTAAATATTGATCGAATAATGCTTGAAAAAGTAAAGGATACGCTTTCGGCAGCTTTAGACGTCGATATACACATTAGGCCGTTGCGAGATTCCGGCAGCTCTTACTCTACGTTTAAAGACGGTAGAAACCAAATACACGTCAATACCAATATACCTATAGACGCGCAACTTAAGGCCATGCTGTATGAAGCCGGGGATAGAATTTTAAATAAACAAGATTTTTTTGCTAAAAAAGAACCTGATAAGCTAAGACGCCTATGCGAGGCCGAGAGCTTTGCTTTTGTAATATCCAATCAGCTAGGGATTCCGACCGAGCCTACAAAACACGCAGGTATATATCTAAGAAATGGAGATACGGAATGCAAAGAAGTATATCTCAAAGATATATTTAGTGACGTCGCAAAAGCGGTCAAGACGTTTAATGACAAAGTGGATGTGAACAAACTATCGAACGAAATCGTCGATAAACAAAACGAGACGTTAAAGAGTAAATTTGAAGCATGCAAAATAGAAAGATCTGGATCCGATAAAGAAAGCGCCGCAGTAGCTACGCTTGCTATGTTTTATAGTGTCAAAGACAATCTAAACGGAGTATATTTCGATGAGCTTGCGAATCTGACGAATAGAACGTTCGGCACTAAATTCGATTATGAATACATAATGGCGATAAGGGCTGCAACGCAAAATGGAGAAATTAAACCCGGGCAAGAGCATTATGATATGGCGGGCATTTATCAATCTTATTATAAAAGCGATATAGATGAAATAAACGCTACTCTAAAAAAAGGCGAGATAGTGGATTATTCATCGGTAGATGATATTAAAGATATTATGCAGGAAAGCGATGAAGCGGCTCAAGACTTTCAAAAATTCAATTTTGATAAGAAAGAAGAGCCAGATTTTAAAGAAACAAAAGAGCAAGCCAATAGACAAACTAGAAGACAATAAAAGGATATATTATGGATGAGAAATATTATAACGATATAAAGAATTTTATAGATGAGCATTTTGATGTGGTGCCGACGTGGCTAATGAAAAAGGCTTATTACAACGAAGAAAATATGAACGATCTATATGAAATGACGGTAAGCGATGACGGGCCCGACAGTATGTTGCCGGATCGGGAAGTGATGTATGTATCGAAAGATGCTGAAATGGATAAATTTATAACTGAAAATGTAGAGAAAGTCAGCAAAATGGGTTTTCGAATTTTTCAGATCGATGTTGAGGATAGGATACTATTGGGTTCAGATCAATGGCAAATCAATGACAAAGGACAAACATTTTATGAGGCTTCCGTTGCTCCACTTATGGAGGCCTTTAATAGCTACCAGAACCAAGTCGAAGACTACTCCGCCGTTGAAGAGATTAAGGCAGAAATTTCAAAGAGCTCCGTAGAGGAAAACCGAGACGTCGATACGAATAAAAATTCAAGAAAGAATTTAGCAAAATAATCAGAGAAGATATGCACAAAGCCTGCGAAAATTAAAACTTTACAAACCCCATCAGTAAAAAAGAATGGATTTGGCAAGAAAGAAATTTTACAAATCCTACAAGGATTATATTAAAGTATAGATTTCAATTCCTAAGAGGATAAAATTAGACAGGACTTTGAAACCTTTAAAGCAATAATTTCAAATCCCTAAGGGATAAAATGAAGCGAAACTTTGAAAAATCGTTAAAACACAAGTTTCAATTCCCGGTGGGATGGGAATAAGTTCGCTTCACGAAATGCATTATATTTCCATATTGCTTAAATTCTCTTAAATTTTTGATGGACGAAAATGATCCGCCCATCAATATTCTTTTAGCGTCATTACATTCTTATCCCGCCCGGAAATTTCGAGCAGACAAATTTATATATATCACGCTCTTTTTCCGTCCAGGTTTCTTCCTTAAACTGGTCTATCCCCTTTCTGAAAGGAAAGCCCCAGCTTCCGAAATCGAACACATCACGCCAAATAAAGACATAGGTTTTGCCGTCGGTTTTGTCTAGGACGTCAAATTCATAATAACCATCCCTACCGTCCTCGCCGCCGCGAGGCTCTACTTTCTTGCGAAATTTTGTGATTTCATAGGATGCGCAAATTCTATCCCATTCGGCTTTTTTTGCGATTTCCTTTTCTAGGTCAATTATTCCGTATGGAAAATGTAATGTTACGCATTCCTTATCCTCTGGGGTGCCAGAAAACCACTTGCGGCATCCAATACCATATTTTTGAGTGCAAAACTCATCTGCGTATTCCCAAAAAAGACGATATTTTTCCTTTTCTAATAAAAAGGGTGATAGTCCTTCAATCAGGCGCTTTTCTATACTCTGCCTAATCTTGTTCCATTCACTTTCAGTCTCTGCTTTTTGCATAGCTTCGCGGTATGTTTGTGCGTCTTGCAGCACTACTTCGGTATTGGCAGCGATTTGAGCTTTTGCCGCTCTTTTCAACTCAGTTAGGTCTCCTACAATAAGAGGCAAAATGCCGGCTTCATCGTCAGGGAAAAAGAACGTATTTCCGTTATACCCTTGCGGGAATTCTTTTATTTCAGCTTCTATTTCTATGCCTTCAAGCGGAACATCATAGCCTTTTAATACTCC
>NZ_CALHHT010000288.1 GCF_938031315.1 uncultured Campylobacter sp. | reverse complement strand
CTTGCCTTATACTACTTTAACCGGCGCTTACGCAGCGGTAACGGACGTAAAACCCGCTAACGCGTTAAAGGACGGCGACGTTAGCTTGTATCTTGCCGAGGCAAATGTAAAAGTGCCCGTAGGCGAGATTTTAAAGCTAGGATTTGATCTTAACTACAAAGGTTCGCGCGTGGACGGAGGGCTGGAGCCAAGAAGGCTTGACGGCGATATGTTCGGCGCAAGAGTCTCGGTTAGCGAGTTTTTCGGATTCGGTCTATCGTATGCCTATACGACCGTTAGCGACGACGATGCCGTTATTTTGGGCGTCGGCAACGGCCCGGGATCATATACCGCACTGCCTATCAGAGGTCCGTTCGTCTTCACGGGATATGCGGGTATGGATACGCACAAGGTCGTGCTTGATTATAACTTCGGCGCTATCGGTCTGGACGGCTTCAAAACCGCGCTGCACTACGTAAAAGGCGATCAAGACAGAGTAGGCGGCACGAATAATATCAATGCTAGCGGGGCTGCGGGCCAAAAGGTCGGCACCAGCATGGACGTAGAGGGCTGGGCGGTAACGGCAAACTACGCTCCTAAGGCCGTGAAGGGGCTAAGCTTGGGTGTAACCTACACCGCGCTTGAGAGAAGCGACCACTACGCTAGCGGCGTAAATAGGAAGTTCGACGAGAACGAGATATGGTTGCAAGCTGCGTATAAATTTGATCTAAGCGGCAACTAAAGCTTTAAAGAGCGGAGTATTTCCGCTCTTTCTCATCCGTATTATTCTGCCTCATATATGACGCAAAAAAGGGCGTTTAAACCCGAAAAATTTACTCTTTCTCATCCGTATCATCAAGCGAGCCCTTGCTTGCTAAATGCTTCAATCTAAACTCTCTAAATTTACACGGACTCTTAAATTTAATGCAGCAAGGGCTAAATTTAGACGATAAATTTAAATGATAGATTCGGCAAAATTTCAGGGAGACGGAATTTTAAATTTGCCGATCCGCTCCATGAAATTTTAAAATTATAAAGCCTTACTATTAAATTTAACGCAGCTATTTAATTTAGTAAAATTTCAGCAGCATTTCGTAGAATAAGCGCACTGTATATCTGACATCGGCAAACTGATGTTTGTCTTTAAGCCCTTAATATAGCGGGCATTGACTGCGCCCTAGTATACGGCGCTAATATCAAAAAAAGCGATGATTTTTGCATAGCTTCTTTCGATGAAATTTTAAATTTGGATAAATTTTAAAGCTCGCCCGTAAAGCGCAAAAGAGATGAAAAAGGATAAAATTTTACCCGTCGGATCAAGCGGAATAAAAGCGAGATAAAATTTAACTTCGCTAAATTTAAGCCGCCGCGGATTAAATCGAAGCCCAGAATTTGAGCTTTAAATTTAACCCGCGGCGGAATGTGAATTAAAGCGTGAATTGAAGCGCTTATAATCTCAAAGCTTTATTTCTTCGCGCTAGAAGCGTCCATAAAGGCCTGCTCTTCGGCGCTCGGTTTATACTCGTCGCCGAAAAATCCCTTCTTTGCCTTGATCTTCTCCTGCATCATCTTCTTTTCGTAAATTTTATACGTCGGTCGCCAGTACTCTAGGTAGTTGCGAAGCCCGATGCCGTGGCCCGCGCTTACGTGGCAGCTCGCGCATTTGAGCTCGCGCTCGGTGCCTAGGAGCTTTTTGTAGTGCGCGTGCATGCGCTGCGCTTGCTCGGAGGTGATCTTGCTGTCGATCACGGTGGCGTGGCAGCTCGTGCAGCCGTTGTCAAACACATAGTGTTCGCGCTCTTCGCGTCTTTTGTTCCAGTCGTATTTTTCAGGCTCGTCAAAGAAGTGCGAGTAGCCCTCCAACACGCCGTTTTTGGCCTTTTGATAGACGTATTTTACGATATTGTCGTGCGGTAGGTGACAATCGACGCATTGGACTTTGATGCCCGTTTTGCCCTTGCCCGAGTGGACGTCGTCTTGATAGGCGATCACCATCGGATCCATCTCGTGGCAGACGTCGCAGAATTTATCGGTGCTTGTTTTCTCAAGCGCGTAGTGCACCGGCACGACGACGAAAAACCCTATAATGCCGCTTATTAAGATGATAAGCGCTAGTAATTTTTTAGAAATTCTCATGGTGTCACCCCCATCCATTGCGGCACTTCGTGCTCGTGGCATTCGGTACACATATTCGTAGATGCCTTGTGCTCGTTGTGGCATTCGTCGCAGTATAGCGTAGGACCGTCGTGGACGGAGTTATGCGGATTAGCCTTAAGCGTATCCATAAATTTAAGCCTCAAAGCGAGCTGCTTTTTGTCGCCGTGGCAGCTGATACAGCCTTTGTCGCCGATGCTTTTAAATTTAGACGGATCGCTTCCTTGATTTACGTGGCAATCGACGCAGTCAAACGACAAATGCTCATGATGAGGTTTGATTTTGTATTTTGCCCGAAGCTCATCTGAAACGACTATGTTCGTGGCGTTGGCGTCGTTGGCAGACGGTGCGCCGAACAAAGTCGCGATGATACAGCACAGAAACAATGCCGTAAAACTGATTTTTTTCATTTGCAACCTTTTAAAAACCGCCTTACCGGGTAGGCTTTCGCTACCCTGCAAGGCTTTAAAGAGCTTGCGCTCAGACCTAGCTAAGCAATCTGCTCGCCCGCGATCATTCCGAAAACTATGCAGTCGGTGATCGCGACGGTGCCTAAGCGACTTGCTCCGTGAGTTCCGCCGGTGATCTCGCCTGCAGCCCAAAGCCCAGGGATCGGCTTATTGGTTTTAGAGGATAGAACCTCTGCCTTTTCGTTGATCTTTAGACCGCCCATCGTGTGGTGAGGCTTCGGTGAGAGGCGGATGACGTAGAAAGGTCCCGCTTCGTTGATCTCGCTAAGCGCGCTTTCTTGCTTGCCAAACTCGTCTTTTTTCGCCTTAACGCCTTCGTTGTATTTTTTGACGCTCTCTTTTAGCGCGTCCGCAGGCACGCCGTATTTACTAGCGATCTCATCTAGGCTCGCGCATTCGCCCACTAGCTTACCGCCCGCCATGCCTTTAGAAATAACCTCTTCGCTTAGGTCTTTAAACGCCATTTTGGTATCGGCGAAAGTTATCGGATAGGCTTTAGGATCCTCGCGTAAAATTTTAAACTCCGCATCCGCGCGGGTCTTGCGGTCTGCAAGCTCATTCATAAAGCGCTTGCCGTTGCGAACGTCCACGGCGATGCCGTATTTAAAGGTGCCTTGCTGAGTTAGGATCGGAGCGGCGCCGAAACCCTTCTCATCGGGGCTCGCCCACGGACCGAACTGGATCCAATCGACCTGCACCGGATACGCGCCGATCTCAAAGGCTTTTAGCAGCACGCCCGCAGTGGCTCCCGGGTGGTTCGTGCTATCGACATCATCTGGGATGCGCGGATCTTGAAGCTTGCGGAAAATTTTATCGCGGCAAAATCCGCCCGCTGCGAGCACTACGCCTTTTTTGGCTTTGAGCGTCTTTTTGGTGCCGCTCGTGTTTTCAAGATCGTCGCTATAAAGATTCGGATCAAATTTATACTCCTCGCGGATTACGACGCCCGCTACGCGACCTTCGTCCATTACGAAATCGTCAAATTTCGCGCGGCGGCGAAGCTCACAGCCTTTGTCTTTTAGCGCTTCAAATTTTTCAAGCATCGGCTGGATGTAGCCAGAGCCGCTATCATTCGTAGTTAGCATCGAGCGCGCGACGCTGTGTCCGCCGAAGTGCGCGCAGTGATCCATCTTAAATTGCACGCCGTTATCTACGAGGAATTTAAACGCGTCTAAGCCGCGATCTGCTAAGGTGCTTAAAAGCTCTGGGTGGTTGATGCCAAGTCCTGCTTTTAGACAGTCGTTCATAAATAGCTC
>NZ_CALHHT010000287.1 GCF_938031315.1 uncultured Campylobacter sp. | reverse complement strand
TCGTCCCCTGCGCTGTAGTTAAGAAGGAGCACTCCGTCTTTGTAGTCACCGCTCATGACGAGGTCTCCATCGAAGTCGCCGGTAAAGATAATACTCTCGGATAAAACAGACCATTCAAAACTGCCTATGTCTTCACCCATAAAGCTTATTGTAGCGGAGTGCTCACCATCAAATGTTGCTGAAAGCGCAGTAGGATCAACTTCTTCGGATGCATCATTACCAAGTACATCTGTAACTGAAACACTTACCCAATCTCCGATAAGGGCTTTTTCTTCTTTTGGCAAATAGTTCTCAGGCTTTGCAGCATCTGTTCCCTCTTTGGCAAAGGTTAAGTCCATTGAAGTTCCGATCTGCTCTTTTAGGAAATCTTTAAAATTTATTTATATTTGTTCCATATCCATATAAAATTTAAGCAAAAAAAATGTAAAATAGTAGCTAAAAATTATGTTATTGACCGGAGGGTAGTATCATGAAAGTTAAGAGTTTTAGGTTGGTGCCGATTTTGGCGCTGTTCGTTTGTTGTTTGACAAACGCGTTTGCAGATGATAGCAGGTCGAACGTGAAGATAAATTCTGCTACCCCAATAAGCAACGAGTATCGTGACGATGGCGTGCTGGACGGAAGGAGAGGTGGTTGGACTTGGAACGGAGATCAGGGTTTGTATAATTTCACCACTATAAAAAATCGGTCTGACGAATTAAACCAAAAGCCGATAGTTAGATTCGGCGGTGCGGGCACATACGTCTTTGGAGACTACGCCGTGACCGGAAAGCCGGTGATTAGTTTAAGCTGGCCTTTTGCTCTAGGCCGTGATTACATGTGGGGAGCAAAAGGCACATACATTAAAGATGACGGCGACGGACAGTTTTATTTGAATAGTTCAAAAGCTGTTTTGAGGCTTCCTAAGGGCGTGACTAAAGACGATATAGTCTATGCGAGACTTTATTGGCAGGGAAATATATTCAGCACGACTGATTTTGACAGCGAAGCAGAATACAACAGCAAAGACGGAAAAAAATTGACCGGTTTTGCTAAGGGGTATACACGGGTGAAATTTAAAATGAAAAGCTCGAAAGGTAAAGCTAGCATAATAGAAGATGTTTATAGAGATAGATGCGAAGGAACGGCTGCTTGGAACTTTTTGGCAAAATCTCGCAAGCCCTTACGTTTGCGTTTAAAATATGGCTGCACTAAAGATATTACCGATCTAGTCAAGGAATATTTTAAAGATTATTCCGACAGCATTGAATTTACTGTAGGAAACGTAAAAACGAGTGATGGTATGGATCCAATCGGTGCAGATTTTACCAATGGAGAGTTCACCACCGCTCGTATTGGGCCGTACGGCGGATGGGGAATAATCGTAGTATATGATAAAACCGCCCCGTCCAGAAGGGCTTTGCTAGATAATTTACAATCTAACGATAGCGTAACGGGTCAAAAAATGACTTATAAAGAGGCCGTAGAATATAAAAATAAATATTTTAAACCAAAAAACGTAACTATTTACGGCGATTATTTTGTCCTCACCCCTTGGGATAATGGATATACGCCTATAAACATTAACGCTACCATCAATGGATTTTATACACCTAGAAGTGGGTCCGTAAGTGCAAAGCTAGGGTTTTTAGGGTTTGGTGGCGAGAGAAAAATGACCTCCGACGAGTATTTTAAAGTTCAACACAAAGGAACCGCACAAATGGATTCGCTATACGGATCCGGTGTGGTTAATCAACGGTTAGCTAACGATCGCGCTAATATATACGACGGCTCTGTCGCTTTACTTATAAATGATAACGGCACCTATAAGTATAGCTATCCATACGGCACTGGTTATTTAGGTGGATTTGATCTGGACGAATTCGATATCGGTTCAAAGATGAAGAATGCGCAATCTAGTCTAAACATCTCTTTGGGTGCGGCGTGGGAAGATCTCAACGGAGGTCAAGCCGATCAAAACTTCATAAGTATGATTGCTATTTCCGCCGATTTGTATGTCCCTCAAATGTGCTATCAGTATGAAGTCTATAACGCCTCTAACTGGGTTAAATTCTTTGATAATGATGGTAACCGAAGAAGCGAAGAGGATGTAAAAAAACTACATGAACCTCCTGAGCAGATCAAAAACCCGGTAGTTGCCGGCGAGAATATCTATTATAGAATGAAATTTGAAAATAGATTGAATGGCGGTAATAGCGAAGATGCAGCAGGTGCGGTAGTATCGATCGACTTTTCTCAAGCGGGCGCTACCTATACTAAAGATAGTTCTACTATAAATAATAAACTAACTGTAAACAATCCTATCAATACCACTACGGATACCATACCCGCAGCGGTAGCCGAAGATCTGGTCTATCTACGCGACGGGAAGCAGGGTGCATACAAGACGATGAAAGACGTCATAAAAGGTGGCACCCCAAACGTCACGGATCCTATCTATAATAATAGGCAATTTACGATGCTAGATAGGAATGTCTTAAAATTCCATATCGGCGAGGGTGCAGGAGAGATAAAAGCTGGCACGACTACTCCGGTGGGCGGTCTAATGAGACCAGGTAAAGCGGCGTATGGTGAGTTTAACGCTACCGTTAATACCGGTGCAAAAATTCTTCAAGCTCCTGCCGTGACACTAAGTTATAAGATGAGCTTAGATATAGGCGGCGGTCAGCGAGTCTTCATAGAGATGGATAGCGCTTCCGAGCTTGAATTATGCGACGCGACAAAGGTTTCTAAAAGCGTTAATATCCTACCTTTAAGCGGTTTGCAGGTAGTCAATAAGAATTTTAGTAAAAATGACGACGATGATAGACTATATACTCAAATCTCCGATAAGCCTTTCGATGCGAAACTTATCTTTAGACCGGATTATGAGAGTCAATTTTGTAAGGAGTATAACAATGAAACTGGTAAATGTACGGAATATATCGATGCTGCTGCAAATTCTCCTTACTTCAAAAAAGATCCAAATACCGGCAAGCTCGTATATATCGGTAGTGAGGCTAGAAAGCTTGAGAAATTTGACTTGAGCGGTAAATTGTATTTATCCGTTGTCAGGGCGAGAAATGCCGCTACTACCTCGGATAAAATTGCCGATGACCATAAGGGAAATAGCGCAGTTTACTCATGCCGATCCGTAACCGATTCCTTAAAAATTCCGTTTAAGATGAAGGACAAAACCGATTACACTATCGATAAGGAAGTGGATTTTAAAGGAAAAAGTATTTTAGAGCTAAACGATATAGAGATAGGAGATGCATATCAGGGTCTTACATTTATGCTTAGCTATCGTCCGGACAATCAAGTTGCCTCAGGGTCCGATTTAGATCAGTATATAAAAAACAAAGATTTAAATAGCAGCGATCCTAAGGCTTATTATTCGGAGCTCAAGAAATGGGAGCTTAAAAAGCGATATGGATATTGTGAGTCTGGTGAGAAATTTGGTTGGTGCAACAAAAATCTAACCGAGAACCAAAAGAAGGACATTTGGAAGAATAAAATACAACCAGAGCTGCAGAAGCTTGAAGATAATATAAAGGCTGCTAAAGATGAGTTCGGAATTCAAATGTCAAAAGACGGCTCGTTCCACATATGCGGTAGCGATAACTTCGTGCTTCGTCCTGCATATTTTAATGTAGATACAGAAGCACTGAAGAATTCGGGCAAGTATAGCAAGATCGTAGATACCACTGCGAGTGGTGATATAACCAAAAAAGGTGATGGCACCAGCGTACTTAATCCTAATAATCTGCGCGTAGGCGGCGATTATACACAAAATGCAGATATCTTGGCTCATGTAATATCGGCCAGAAGCTATAGCGGCAACGGCGTACCTAACTACACAGCAGAAATCGGTGGCG
>NZ_CALHHT010000286.1 GCF_938031315.1 uncultured Campylobacter sp. | reverse complement strand
CCCCCGCCTCGTCCGCAAGCCGCCAGCGCTCGCTTTGCTCGAAAAAGCTTAGCGTCTCATGCAGGACGTGATCGGTAAGATGCGCGCAAAGCGTCCTTAGCGCCTCCCTTTGCTGCGGCGAAAACTCCGCTATCAATGCATACGGCCGCTCGCACCGCGCGCCTTTCATCCGCCCGCTCATGACCGCATCCAACCACGCCAGCGACCCGTCTCTAACCTGCCGCACATACTCTCGCCCGAAACCCTCCAAGTTGCCCGTTTCTGCCATTTTGCCCTCCTGCGTTTAAATTTCATATTTCGGCCCGCGTTCACCAAGTTTAGTCTAAATTTTGGCTCCGAAGCCCGCTTAAGCTCTCTTTGCGATAAAAATATCGTCTGTTTTGAAATTTCGCTTTTGAAATTTGCCGTTGCACTCCGCTTGCCGTGTCTAAGCGCACCGCGTCTTGAGCGCTTTAAAATTTAGCGTGCCCTTTTGAGCGCCTAGCTTTTGCCCGCGTGACGCTGCATTGAAATTTAGCGCGCTTCTTTCAGCTTGATTGATTTGCTAGGTAGCCGTTTTGTGAAGTCTAAATTTCGGTACCTTTTTCAAATCCCGCGCAGATGATGTCTTTTAGCACATCTGCCTCTGATTTTAGCGCCTCGCTATCGGTCTTTTGCGCGGCGCTCTTTTTGTTCGCTAAATTTTTGCTAGAGCTTTGCGGCGATGGCTTTTTGCGCGAGTTTAAAATTTCGGCGGCATCTCGCGATATTTCGCCCTGTGTCTGCGCGGTGGAAATTTCGCCGCTAGCCTCGCCAGCCTTGCTCGCGTGGCGGCTTAGCACGCTTTTGACGCGTATCTTTTCGCCTGCGTAAAACGCCTCGCAAAGCCCGCCTTGCGCCTCATAGTCCGTCACTTTGACGCTGCCTTCTTGAAATTTATAAAATTTCACCCGTTTTGCTCTGCGTAGCTCCTCGGCCCCGCACCATATGCCGGCCTCCGCGTCAAGATCCGCGAGCGCGAATGCGCCGTCTGCAGCCTTATACATATTGCCGAGCCTTATCGGTATGCGTTCGCCACTCTTTTTGGTAAGCACGAAGCCGATCTTTTCGCCATCTTTTGGGCTCTGGCGGAACTGCCCCGAGAAAAATGCCGTGAAAAACGCGACCTCTTTGATCTCGCCGTCGGTGCCTAGGTACCTCGTCCAGCCATCTTCGGGCACGTCGATCTCGGCGACGTCTCGTCCGTCTTTTGCGCCGCATTTTAAGCCCGCGCAGCCGCTAAGCGCTAATGCCGCAAGCGCGGCTAAAAATAAGTTTTTCATATCTTCCCTTCAAATAAATTTTGGCTCAAAGTAGGGCACCCGCCCCGCCTCGGCGCGTAAATTCGCGCAAAATAGGGCGCGCTAGCTCACTCCACGGACTTGATGCGCTACCGCATCTAAACACACATAAATCGTGCGAGATAAGCGATAGCGCGGAATTTTAACGTCGCTCGGCGCGTTTTGCAAGCGCTTTGCGGCAAATCCGCCCGAAACCTCGGGCACGCGAAGCCCGTATTACAGGCTAAATTTATCAAGCCGATGTTGCCCAGACGCGTAAAAATCGCCGTCCGCTCGCCTCAAACGAGCACTCCTGCCAGTCCCAGCCGTTCTCGCCGCCCATTGCGAAATTTTGAGGCTCGTCTGATAGAGCCGCCGCGCTCAAAGCAGCCGTTATCCGCTCTTTCATGAAATCATCGGGCTCGCAGGACTTAAATTTTTCAAATTTTATCTCGTAAAGGGAAGCGAGCCCAAAGTCCGCGCGCACGAGCTTGCCGCACTGCTGCGCGAACTCCGCCGCGCTGCATTCGTGCTTTGGGGCATAGTACCAAACCTCCAGCTCCTCGATGCTTTCGCCCTCAAATTTTATGGATTTTATCATTTTGACCCCATTCCACTAGTCGCAGCATTTTTAAATTCGTCGCTTAAATTTCACTTGCCCCATACGGCGCAGGTCTTACGCGCAAGATAAAACTCTCCCTATTTGGCGCGAGTGCGCTGCGCGGTCAAATTTTAAATTTAATCCGCCGCGCTTTGAATTCAGACGCCGAAGTCCGCCCGCATCCCCTCTTTGCCCCTCGGCGTAAAATAGCAAACGACGTAGCAGAGCATTCGGTCTTTGCAATCGTATTTGGCTTCCAAAGCCTCGATAATGCGCGCAAATTCCTGCGGCGCTCTGCCCTCAAAGGCGCCTCGCAGCTCCTCTGCGGCGATGCGTTTCGGGCTAAGGAGCAGATATGCCGCGCCGCCGTCCTCATCCTCGCTGATGGCGCGTAAAATTTCATCGCTCGCGCGAATGCCCCTTGCCGTCCCACTCTCGCAGGCTCAAAAACGTCGCGCCGCCGTCAGCGTCCAAAGACTTTTCGTTTGGAATTTGAGCGCGTAAGGAGCCTTCATTTAAGCTCTCCTCGCTCGCGACCTCGATAAAAACGTCCGTACCGAGCAGATAGCTGGTCCGCTCAAACTCGCTTTCGTACTCCCAGCCGTCAAATTTGGCGACAAATTCGCGCACCCGCCCGTCTGCTTCGCAGCCGAACATCATCGCGTCGCTATCTGAAATTTTAACGATATAAGGCTCATTCATGAGGTTTTCCAAATTTTATTGCGGCTCGCATTTGCCGTAAACCCACTCGCGAGTTTCGTTTAGCTTAAACTCGCCGTCCTTTAGAAAATACTGCTTGCTGCTTTTGATCGCGTTTTTGCCCGTGGCTATGTAGTCGCCGATGAAGCCGCGATCCAGGACGTCGTGCGCTAAAATTTCAGGCTCAAAGACGTTTTGCGTCTTTTGCGTTTCGTGCCATTTGCCGCTCTCATCAGGCTCGCGCAGAGTGACGGAGATGTTGTTGCCAGCCTCGTCGTAGTCGTAGATATACTCGTACTGCTTGCCATCGGAGGCCGTGCGATTTTTTATCACATTGCCGCGCGCGTCGTAGCTAAACTCGTTTTCAAACACGACCTCCCAGCGTTGCAGCTCCTCGCGCCAAAGCACGGTTTGCTCGCGCAGAGGCCTGCTTTCCTCGGTCTCCTCGTGCACGTTTTTGTAGTACTCCCTCCACTCGTTTTTTGCGGCGTCCCAGCGCGATCTTAGCTCGCTAAAGCGCCTATACTTAGGCTCGATTTTGCGCAAGATCTTTTCGTCGCGCTGCCATGTGCCGTCGCGCCACACAAAATTTATCTCGCTGCGCGTCCCGTCCGCGGCAGTAAAGACGGTATGTTTTGTAAGCGGCACCCATTTGCCGCGCCACGCGTAGCCTTCGGAGCCCGCGTAAGCGTCGCCGTTGTAGTGATATATCGACTTTTCGT
Organism: uncultured Campylobacter sp.; assembly: GCF_938031315.1. Taxonomy (GTDB): domain Bacteria; phylum Campylobacterota; class Campylobacteria; order Campylobacterales; family Campylobacteraceae; genus Campylobacter_B. The sequence goes on along the minus strand of NZ_CALHHT010000286.1, from coordinate 1,017 downwards.
ACGGCATCCATTTTTTCGCTTTAGCGCTCCATTCATAGGTCGCTACGAAATTGTTTCTGTCGTTTTCGTCGATAATTCTTTTAGTAAGGTGCGTCGGCGTCCATCTGCCCTTTTTTAGCGTGAAATGTTGCAAAATTTCCGTTTTGCCCTCGCGCTTTTTGACGGCTTTTTCCCCGTCGTATGGCTTGCCGTCCTTTTGCAGACTGAAATAAATTTTCGAGCCGTCCTTTGCGATCTCCTGCTTGCTTATCGCCGTTTCGCGAAATTTGTTTGTATTCGCGTCCCAGTCGTATTCGACGTTTTCGATCTCGCGCTCGCCGCTTTCGTCAAATTTGCTAAAGCTTTTCGATACGGACGCTCCCTCTTTGCTGCTCTTTTTGTAGATTTTTTCTAGGCGGCGGGTTTTGGCGTCGTAGTTTTGGCTCACTTCATATTCGTAGCGTGGCACGGCGCCGCCCTCTGTTTTGTAGCTCGTCTTTTGTAGGCAAATTTTATCCGTTCGCGCTTTGAAATTTGATGCCGTTTTGTGCGTCTCGCTCGCCTCGGTCGCGCCCGCAGGCATCACGAGCGTTAATGTCGCCGCTAAAATAGAGCCTGCTAAAACTGCCGATCGCACTCGAAGCTTGTCTGCCAAAACTGCCGTCTGCTCCCCAAAAGCGCCCGCCGAAATAATCGCTCGCGCCTTTAAATTTAGCGCCGCAAAATTTGCCGCATCCTCCTCGGGCGAAATTTTAAAAATACCTCTCATGACCGCTCCTTTATCTGAATTTTAAATCGCGTCTACCGCTTTATATCCTCGCTCGAAAAAGCTCTCTCGCCTTCGTAAATTTTCTCATAGCGGCTTAGCTTGCCCTCTTTGAAATAGCCGATGAAATAGCTCGCCGATCTTTCGGCCTGCTCTTGCGAAATTTCATCGTAGAGATAGACGGGCCCCTTTGATTTTTGTTTATGCAGGCACGAACAGCTGCGAAAATAGCGCCTTTTGATTTTAAAATTTTGCGCCTCGTCGCCTTGCTC
>NZ_CALHHT010000285.1 GCF_938031315.1 uncultured Campylobacter sp. | reverse complement strand
TTTTTGCCGCCCAGCTCCGAAACACGGGCTTTGAGCGCTCGATCAGAATTCCTTTTTTCGCGATCTGGCAGAGCGCCTTATAAATTTCAGCTTCAAACTCAAATTTTAGCGTCAGATACGGATCGTCCCAGTCTCCCAAAATCCCCATATCTTTAAATTCATTGCGCTGCACGTCGATGAACTCTTTGGCGTGCTGTCTGCAAAGCTCGCGGATCTGCACTTTTGAAAGCGATTTTTTCTTATCGCCTAGTTTGATCTCTACTTGCTGCTCGATCGGCAGACCGTGGCAGTCCCAGCCCGGCACGTAGCGGATCTCCTCGCCGAAGAAATAATGGGTTTTGGTGATGATGTCTTTTAAAATTTTATTCAGCGCGTGGCCGATGTGGAGGTGTCCGTTGGCATACGGAGGGCCGTCGTGGATATTAAAGCTAACGCTTGCGCCCTTGCGTTTAGCCTTCATCTTTTCGTAAATTTTACGCTGCTCGTACCATGCCTTAAACCGCGCAGGCTCGTTCTGCGGCAGTGCGCCTCGCATCGCAAAATCCGTAGTAGGAAGAAAGAGAGTATCTTTGTAGTCCATATTTGTACCTTTTCGTGTCTTAAAAAATTTGTGAAGTTTATCCAAAACGCCATTAAAAAGCTCTGAAAGAGCAGTCTGCGTTTATGCTATAATGTGCGAAAATTTAATGAGGGTCTTTATGAAAAATATCATCCTTGTAATCGGCGAGGAGATCCGCTACGACGCGGCTTTGATGAGCTATATTTCTCGCAGCTACGAGCGGGTTTTCGGGCGGATCGACGATCTGAAATTCTTAAGCGAAAACGATAAGGTTTTGCCCTTCGCGCTTGAAAAGATGATCGATTCGTACGATTTTATCACGATCTTTGCGGCAAACTCCGCCTACGCGGTCGTCGGTAAAATTTTATCGACGCTCTCTTTCGATTCGCTCGAGCTGAAAAACGGAGAAACCTTAGCGCCCTCGATGGCGCGCACGGTGGCGAAAAACAGCTTCCTGCTAAACGTCAGAGGCTGCTCGGTAAACGTGATCAAGGCACTTTGCTTGCAGAGCCTGCCGCCGATCCTTCAAGACGCGCCGAACGCGGGCGAGAGCTTTTATCTATTCGATTGCGAATACGAAAGCGTAAAGCAGCGCCTAGAGAGCCTTGCGATCAGCTATAAAATTTCGCTTACGATCAGCAGGCCCAGTTCCTTTTTGCTGCTTGTGCGCGCCAGCGCGATGAAATTCGGAGCGCTGGACGCGTTTTTGCAAAGCGTCGGCAAGTATTATGAGAGCTGCTACATCGAAGGCGGCGATTTTATGGGCTTTGTGGTGGATAGACTGCGCGAAATAGGCGCTAAGATCACCTTTGCCGAAAGCTGCACCGCAGGGCTCATCGCCGCAAAATTCGGCGCGGTTGCTGGCGTGAGCGACGTTTTTGACGGCTCGCTCGTAAGCTACGCCAACGAGATAAAAAATCTCTGGCTCAACGTGGGCGAAGATACTCTCGCTCGCTACGGCGCGGTCAGCGCGCAGACCGTGGGCGAGATGCTGGAGGGCGCGCTACAAAGCAGCGGGGCGAGCTTCGCTCTTGCGGTAAGCGGTATCGCGGGCCCCGGCGGCGGAAGCGCGCAAAAGCCCGTAGGGACGGTCTTTATCGGCGCGAAGGAGCAGGGCGGCAAACAGATCGTCGGGGAATTTCATCTAAAAGGCGATCGAAACTACATCCGCGAACAAAGCGCCGATATCGCTATCTGCTTGCTTTTAAAGCTTAGAAGCGATCTGTTTTTCGGGCGGCTTCCGAGCGCGCCTGCGAGAGATAAAATTTAAAGGAGCGGATTTTGAAAAGACAAATTTTGAAAGGGTGCGGAGGCGATTCGGCGCAGAATTTTATCCGAGCGAGCGGCGAGCTGGGCTTTGAGCTAGAGCAAAATTTTGTTTCGGTCGGCAGTGCGCGAAATTTTACTTCAACGTACGGCGGGCAGAATTTTACTCGGGCTAGCGACGGGCAAAATTTTATCTCAGCGCAGGGCGGATTAAATTTTATCTTGGCGGGTCGCGCTAGAAATTTTAGTTTTATAAATGATTTTAGCTTTTTAAACGCGGCGCGAAATTTTACTTTGGCGCTAGTCGCAGCGTGCGTTTTGGGCGGCTGCGACGGCGGATCGGACGCGCAAAATCGCGAGAAAAGCACACGCTCGGAACAGAATTTTAGCGCGGGTAATCAAGGGCAAAATTTTAATAAAAGCACGGATAGCTCGGGGCGAAATTCCGTTCAAAGCTCCACACAAAATTCTATGCAAGGCTCCACGCAAAATTCCGTGCCGCAGGGCTTTGAGAGCAAGCAAAAATCCGATCTGAACTCCACGATAGACGAGCTTGCAAACGATGCTAAAGTTTTGGGCGAGGCCTTGCAAAATTTGCAGAAAAAAGCGCCCGAAGTCTTGAACGATTTCGCCGCTCGCAACGCCGATAGGACCAAGGATCTGCTAAAGCAGGGCGAGGCGGCGGTGCGCGAGGCGGGCAAAAACCTTGATCAGATGGGGCGGAGCCTGCAAGGAATCATCAAGGATGCGAACGAAAGTATCGGTAAAGTCTTGGAGGGCTTTGGCGTGCAGCCCAGACAGGAGCCGCTCGGCGGGCGCTCGCGGGAGCGCGACGATAATTCTGGGCTTGAAGAGGCGACCGATAGGCAAAGTTTTAGAATTTAAGCGCGGCTAAATTTAGCTTAAATTTGTTTGTTGTGGCGAATGCTCGCAGAGAAACGATGCTAAATTTTATTAAATTTACTCGGCGCGGCAGTTTCGTTAAATTTTACTCGGACGGCGGTTTAAAATTTTGCGTGCGGGCCGCAAGCATTGTTAAATTCCATCATCTTTCGACGCAGGCTTTTTAAAATTTCATCCTCTCGGCGTAAGATTTTTTAAATTTCATAATTTTGCGGCGTGCGCGTTGCGACGCACGGAGATTTTTTCGTTGCACGATTTCAGTTTGCAAAAAACCCTGCGCAAGGTCGGTTTGCACCCCGCGCTCGGGAGTTAAAATTTTGTGCCCCGCACTCGGGCGCTAAATTTTGCGCACCCCGATCGGAACACGCCCGATCAAATCGCTTCGCTCCGCCCGCTAAATTCATAGCGTCCGCGCAAAACAGCGGCGAGCCGTGCAGCACGAGCGCTCGCGCCGTCCTGTTAAATTTAAAAATTTTACGCACAATTTTAAATTTACGCAGCCGCTTTGTCCTCCGCGCCCGCTTCGCTAAATTTTAAATTTACGTTACTATTTCATAGTTTGCGCTGCTTCATTAAAATTTTAAATT
>NZ_CALHHT010000284.1 GCF_938031315.1 uncultured Campylobacter sp. | reverse complement strand
TCATCGTAAGCGGCACAGCCAAAAACAGCCCACCGATGCCGAGTACGAAGCCCCACAGCAGCAGCCCTGCGAGCACGCTGATTGTAGAAAGCCCGAGCCCTTGCCCTAAAAATCGCGGCTCGATAATATTACCGATTGCGACGTTTACGGCTAGATATATCGCGATGGTCCAGACGCTGTAGCTTATATCCATCGTAGAAAGGGTCACAAAAAGCGTCGGGAAGACCGCTACGATCGAGCCGATGGTTGGGATGAAATTTAACACGAAGGCTAAAATCCCCCACAGCGCGGCGTATGGAACTCCGAGCACCCATAGTCCGAGCCCGATCAGCGCGCCGGTGCATGCCGAAGCGATGGTTTTAATGAGAAGGTATTTTTTCAAATTTGAAGCAAATTTTTTGACGAAAGTATGCGTTGCGTGGCTGCGTTGCGAAAAATAGCGGATCTTTTCGTCCATCATGGAGCTTTCAAAGACCATAAACGAAACCATTATGAAGATGAAAAATCCCGTCGAGACGATCGAGCCAGTTTTGCGAAGCAGGGTAGAAATTTGCGCCGCGACCTCGTTAGGATCGACGCCTAGTCCTTGGACGTCAAACTCTACGCCAAAGCGGGTAAGCCTCGTGCTGATGCCTTGCAAGACGTCGTTAAATTTAGCCTGAAGCTCCGGCAAGCGCGCCGAAAATTCCTTAATCGCGTCAAAGATCACCGAGCCGAAAAAAACCATAATCGCTACGAATGCGAAAGTCACGAGCAGGAAGCTAAAAACGCGGCCGACGCGGAGTTTTTGCACATATAGCACCAGCGGCGAGACCAGCACGGTGATAAAAATAGCCAGCAAAAACGGCACGACGATGGTCTGCGCGGCTTTAAGACCCGCCAGGATAATAACTACGCAAGCGATGGAGATCAAGGACATTTGAAGTTTCAAGACTTTTCCTAAATTTAGATTTTCGCTTTGGCGCGAAATTAAGGAGCGATTTTAACTAAAATTTCATAAAATTTAGCTCTGCTTTGAAATTTTATTCGCTAAATTTAAAGCTCGCTCGGTATCGTTCCGCTCGCGTAGCTTTGCTTTTGGCTTGCCCGCTAAATTTAAAAACGCAAGCAAATCCCAAATCCCGCATGGCAAAAATTAAAATTTTTTGCTAAAATTTTGCGAAATTTACACGAGCAGGATCGAAAATGAAACTT
>NZ_CALHHT010000283.1 GCF_938031315.1 uncultured Campylobacter sp. | reverse complement strand
CCTTTTGATAGGCGATCAGATCGAGCGCGTCCTCGATAAGCGAGTAAGCTTTATTAACGCCTTCGCTCGTCCTAACGTCGATATGTTCGTGCTGATCAGTAAGATCGCCGATTCGGCTAAGCACGTTTCCTAGATCGGTAACGTTCTGTCTTAGGCGCTTTACAATACCCAAAGCAAATATAACGAGCACGATAGCTAAGCCCCAAATTCCAATTGCGATGAAGAGGTTTCTAAGTCTTTCCGCCAAATACCTATCGGCATGTACCGTAAGCTCTTCGTTGATTTTTTTGGAAATGTTACTTAGCATCTGGTATTTTTGCGTAGTTAGCGTAAACCACTCCGCAAACGGAACGCTATAATGCCCCTCGTCGGCCTCTTGCTGTAAAAGCGCGGAAACTCTCGCAGCCTCTCTTAGCGTATTTTGAGATTCCGGATTGTTTAAAATTTCTAAGATCGCGCCTCTTGCGGAAGACTCCGGCAGGAAGTAGTAGTTAGGCAGCGAACTTGCAAGGTTAAAATTTGCCCACGTTCTTAACTGAGACGGATTCATCGCCTTACTTCCGATGATGTATTCGATGATATAATCACGCTCCGAGGCCGTTGCGTCTATCGCTTCGTAGGTATTAAGTAGCGAAATAGTCCAAACCGTAATGTTTGAGCTTGCCGAACCCTCTCTTAAAACCCTTTGAACCACCTCGATATTGTCGTCTAGCTTCTGAAAGTATGAGCTAAAAAGTTCGCTAAAGCTTTTGGATTGGGCGTCAACATCTTTTCTTATCTGCGGTAGCCCGGCTAATAAATTTTGTATTTCGGCTTCAGCGGCGATTAACTCGTCGTTTCCGGTGCCGGAAGCAAAAAAATCAAATATCTTCTTAATTACGACATTTTCGTTTTCGACCTTGGTTTTTTTATAATTTTCGAGCGCCTCGTCGGTTCTTTTACGCTGACTGGTAAGCAAGGTGCCCATGCCCGGGTTTCCTTCGCTACCTAAAAAGGCGGACGTAATACCACGCTCTTTATCGACCTGCTCCATCAGGGTCG
>NZ_CALHHT010000282.1 GCF_938031315.1 uncultured Campylobacter sp. | reverse complement strand
CTCGCAATGGGAGCCCATTCTCGCCCCAAGATTACGATATCACGAACAAAAATTTAAATGGAATTTTACAAATAAACGCCGCTGCGACCCGAATTTCAGAGGCAGAATTCTAGAATTTTAAATTTATATCGCGAATTTTACGAGTCTTAAATTTAAAAGCAAAGCTCTAAATTTCAACATCCATATCCACGGATTCGATCTGCAGCCCGCGCAGACCCGCGAGTTGCTGCACCGCAGTGTCCGTCTCGGCGTTTTTGGGGAGGACGATGTGAAAGCCGCGATCAAACGCCAAGAAAAAATTCTCCCTGCCCGCAGCGATGCGATTTAGCGAGCTCGCGGCAAATTTCTCGCTTGCGCGTGGCTCGCCTTTTGAAAACGAGATCGTCTCGCCGTCCGCGACGAAGCTCATCTCCGTGCTCGAGTCTTGCGCGAGTTTGGCGGCAGAGAGATGTTTTCTTAGCATGCGGCGGTAAAATTTCGGATAAAAAATAAGCCACGCCGCACCCAAAATAACCGACGCCACGCTCGCAATCGGCGCCGTTTTTAAAAGCCCGTCGATGATGATGCCCATAAGCAAAAATTCAAACGGTATGGCGTAGGTGCTGATGAGGCGCTGCTTGCGCGCCTTTTTGCTGTAAAGCAGCATAAATTTATTGAGATTATCGACATCGCGATTTGTGATTTGCACTTTCATATTTTTCCTTTAATTTTTGCGTAATTGTAGCGAAGCCGCCTTAAATTTGCGTCCGTTAACTTCCGTGAGATAAAATCCCGCTTTTAAAGGAGCGCCCGTGAAATCTTTACTAAAAATCAACGGATTTTTGCCGTTTTTGGCGATTATGTTTATCAACGCAAGCGTCGATCTGGGCCATAAAATCACGATTCAAAACGTCCTTGTTAAAAGCGCCGATTCAGGCGCTCTCATCGCTCTAACATCGCTTGTAAATTTGCTGATTTTGCTGCCTTACGTATTTCTTTTTAGCGCCAGCGGCTATCTCAACGACAAATTCTCGCGTACCCGCATTACGCGGATCTGCGCGAAACTCGGCGTCGCGCTTACCGCGCTCATTACGCTAGGTTATCTGTGCGGGTGGTTTTATTTCGCGTTTTTTATGACGATCTTGCTTGCGGCGCAAAGCGCGATCTACTCGCCCGCCAAATACGGCTTGATTAAAAAGATCGTCGGCGCGAAAAATTTAGGCGCGGCAAACGGCCTCGTGCAGGCTCTTACCATCATCGCAATTCTGCTTTCATCTCTTGTTTTTTCGGTGATTTTCGAGCTGTTTGCAGTTCGCAGCAGCGACGCGGGCGAGCTGATGAGCTCGGTTTGGTTCATCGGCGTGCTTTTGGTCGCGGGCTCCGTGCTTGAAACATACTACTCATATAAAATTCCATTCTTCGACGCCGCGCAACCGCAGGCAGAATTTAATAAAGACGACTATCTTAAGCTTCGCTATCTAAGGCAAAATTTAAATTTTGTGCTAAAAGACAAAAACGTCCTGCTCTGCACGTTGGGACTTGCGATGTTTTGGGCTGTCTCGCAGCTCGTGATCGCGACCTTCCCGGCTCACTACAAGAGCCTTAGCGGCAGCGACAACGTAATGGTGATCCAGGTGATCTTAGCTCTTAGCGCGATCGGAATCGCGTTAGGCTCGATCTTTGCGGGCAGCTACTGCAAAAAACATATCGAGCTTGGTATCGTGCCGTTCGGCGCATTCGGGCTTGCACTCGCGCTAATGGTGCTAGCCAACGCGCACTCGGTATTTTGGCTCGGCACGGCATCGTTTTTCTTCGGATTTAGCGGCGGAATTTTCATCGTGCCGCTCAACGCCGTTATTCAGTTTTTTACCGCCGACGAGCGCATGGGACGGGTGCTTGCAGGATCAAATTTTATCCAAAATATCTTTATGGTGCTGTTTTTGCTCATCGCCATCATCTTGGTGCATTTTGCGGTCGCCAGCGGCGAAATTTTCGTTATGGCAGCACTGTGCGTGCTCATATGCGGGATCTTCGGCGCGAAATATCTGCCACAGCTTTTCGTTAGAATTTTAATCATTCCGTTTATGAAATTTGGCTACCAAGTCCACGTAGACGGCATCGAAAACATCCCGCAAAAAGGCGGCGTGCTGCTTTTAGGCAACCATATCAGCTGGATCGATTGGGCGGTGGTGCAGCTTGCCTGCCCGCGCGGGGTGCGCTTCGTAATGCATCGCAGCTACTACGATCTGTGGTATTTGAAGTGGTTTTTTAAAATTTTCCGCGTCATTCCGATCGGAGCGGGCGTTAGTAAAAGCGCGATCGAAAGCATCCGCGAGGCGCTGAATGCAGGCGAAGTGGTAGGGCTCTTCCCCGAGGGCCACATCAGCTACAACGGCCGCATAGACGAGTTTCAGGGCGGATTTGAGCTCGCCGCGCACGATACGAACTCCGTCATCGTACCTTTTTATATCAGGGGGCTTTGGGGATCGACGTTTTCGCGTGCCAGCGAGCATTATAAAAGAACGATTTCGCAAAGCGGCAAAAACGCGCTTCGCGTAAGCTTCGGCGCGCCGATCGAGGCAAATTCCAAGGCGCACGAGGTAAAGCGCGCGGTAACGGAGCTGTCGTTTTTCAGCTGGGGCAAATACCTCGCAAGCCTAAAACCGCTTGCCTACAACTGGCTAAATCAAGCCAAAAGATCGCCTTTTAAGCGCGTGGCGGTCGATAGTACGGGAGCAAGTCTCACAAATTTAGCGATGATGAGCGCCGTTTTGATACTTCGCAAAAGGCTAAAGAACCGCATAGATAGCGAGGAAAACGTCGGTATCATTTTGCCTAGCTCGGTCATCGCAAGCGCCGTAAATTTAACGCTTTTTGCGATGGGCAAAACGAGCGTAAATTTAAACTACACGCTAAGCGAAGAGAACTTAATCTACTGCGCGGATAAAGCGAATATCCGCACGATCATCAGCTCGCGCAAATTCGTAGAAAAGCTCAAATCAAAGGGTTTTGAGCTGGAGGGTTCGATCGGCGATCGGCTCGTGTATCTTGAGGATCTAAGCGAGGGCGCCTCTAAAAACGAGCGCATAGCCTGCGCGCTAAAATCGCTACTGATGCCTAAAATTTTATTTCGCGCGCTGTATTTTAAGCCGCACGCGATAGAGGACGTAGCTACGATTTTATTTAGCAGCGGCAGCGAGGGAAAGCCCAAAGGCGTGGTTTTGACGCACAAAAATATAATGGCGAACGTCCGCCAAATTTCGGAGCTCATAAACGCCACCGAGCACGACGCGATTTTAGCGTCGCTGCCGATCTTTCACTGCTTCGGGCTTACCGTAACGACGCTATTTCCGCTAAACGACGGAATTTTAAGCATCCACGTGCCCGATCCTACGGACGCCTTTAGCGTCGGCAAGATGAGCGCAAAATACGGCGCTACGATAATGTTCGGCACTTCGACGTTTTTTAGGCTCTACACCAAAAATAAAAGGCTCAATCCTCTAATGCTAGGAAGTATTCGCCTAGCGATTGCGGGCGCGGAGAAGCTAAACGAAAACGTCCGCAAGGAATTTAAGATAAAATTCGGCATCGAAATTTACGAGGGCTACGGCACGACCGAGACTGCGCCGGTGGTGAGCGTAAATACGCCGAACGTCCTCGAACCCGATTTTTTCAAAGAGCTTCACTTCAATCGCGAAAAGAGCGTCGGCTTGCCGCTTGCAGGCACGGTCATAAAAATCACCGATCCCGCCTCGCTTCAGCCGCTATCAAACGGGCAGGAGGGGCTTATCTTAATCGGCGGGCATCAGGTTATGAAGGAGTACTACGATGAGCCGGCAAAAACCGCCGAAGCGATCGCGCAAATAAACGACGTGCGCTACTACAAAAGCGGCGACATCGGCTATATCGACGACGACGGGTTTTTATTTATCACCGACCGCCTCTCGCGCTTTGCCAAAATCGGCGGCGAGATGATTAGCCTGGGCGCGGTAGAGAGCGCCGTGGGCGAAATTTTAGGCGAGAGCGCGATCTATTCGTGCGTGAATCTAAAAGACGAGAAAAAGGGCGAAAAGATCGCTCTGCTTTACGTGGGCGAGACGAGCGAGGATGAAATTTCGCGCCGCCTGAAGGACTCCGCGCTGGCGCCGATAATGCAGCCAAGCGTCGTGAAAAAGGTCGAGCAAATCCCGGTGCTCGGCAGCGGCAAGGTAAATCTCAAAGCGGTAAAGGATCTGGCGATAGAGCTTGGGCTTTAGGGCAAAATCTAAGTAAAAGGATTTGGTTAGTGTGAGGCTTTAAAGCCGCGGAATTTTGGCTGTATTACAGAACTACGAAATTTCGCGCTGCGAAATTTTAATCGATTTAAATTTTAAAAAACTTTGTAATAAAATGTGCCGTATGTAAGCTTATGGAGGCTACTGACGCTGCTCGTCGTTATTGGCTATAAAACAAGAGCGCGACGACAGAATTTCGCGATGCGGATTTGTGAAGCCAGGGGGGGGTCTAAGGCGTTAAATTTCAGGCTGCAAAATTCAAAGTCGAGAAAAATCTGCCTGCTAAATTTCGATTAATTCAGTTTGTAAAATTACGCGCATAAGGCGTCTTAGTAAAATATAAAATTCCGTGCTTAAAATTCCACGCCGCGACATAAAAAGGAATTTTAATCGTGGCAAACAAGCGCGACATATCGACTCAGCCATGAAATTCCGCATTAAAATTTTACGCCGAAACCGCAGACGAAATTCCGCACAATTCTATTGAAATTCTATGAAATTTTACCGAAAATGAAATTCTTTAAATTTCGTGGTGGAGCGGAATTTAAAATTCCGCTCCACCACTCAAGAATTCCGCAGCGTACTATCTTATATAAAACTCCGCTAGCGCGTTTTTAGACGTAACATTTTTACCCACAGATTCTTCTTTGCCGTCCGCCGTTAGCTTAAATTCAGGCGCCAAATCTACGCTCTTATCGTTATTGACGACGAAATTAAGCTCTATCGTTGCGCTAGACGGCGCCGCTTTATCGGACATGCCATAATCGGCTTTTAATTGCTCGGGCGTCAATTGCGAACGATACGCCACATTTTTCAAGAAGTCTATTACAGCAGGCAGATATGTATCCGTTTTCTTATGATCATCGCCTTTCAGAATCTCGCTTTCTAGTGAGCTATCGCAATCGACTAATTTCTTCT
>NZ_CALHHT010000281.1 GCF_938031315.1 uncultured Campylobacter sp. | reverse complement strand
CATTCCTATATTGGCCATAGTTTGTAACGTAATAGTTAAAGCCCGGTTTGATAATTTTTTCAATCTCTTTTTTATGAGCGCTTTCAAATTTTTTAATCTCTTTGCTTTTTTTTAGGCAGTCGGGCGCATCTCTAAGCGAGATAATTTTCAAATTTTTTAATTCGCAAGAAAATTCATTCAATGCATTCCAGCGAAATGCAAATAACTTATCGTCTATAAAACGGGTAAATTTAACCACCTTGGTTACGGGTTCCTGAGATTTTGCAGCACAAAAATAGACTAACGCTAGCACGATAAAACATATTTTTTTCATAAGCTACCTCGTTATAAATTAAAATTACGTGAAGCAAATTTATAAATTGGGTATCTAAATTTGCTTCACTCCTCTGCCAATAGCTATTTTAAATTATACTTCTCCAAAAGCTTTTCGTAGCTTCCGTCCTTTTTCATCTCCTCAAGCGCCGCATTAAATTTAGCGACCAGCTCGGGATACTTGCCCTTATCGAATGCGATCGAAAAGCCCTCGCTGCCGTCGGATTCTTTAAAAAATGCGGTTAGATCGTCGTTTTTCTTGAGGTATTCGTAGCCCACGGACGAATCCACGCAAAGCGCATCGATCTTTTTGTTCTTCAGCGACATAACGGCTACAAAGACATTCTCCGTAGCGCTAACTTCGGCACCTTTGATGTCTCTGATCGCAAGCTCTTGAATGGTGCCTAGCTGAGCGGCAAGGCGCTTGCCCTGCAGATCCGCTTTGGAATTTAACGAGCTATCGTCCTTGCGTTTGACATATAAATTTTCGACCTTGTAGTAAGGATTTGTGAAATCGATCGCCTTTTTGCGAGCCGGCGTCGCGCTCATTCCCGAGGCGATCATGTCGATTTTGCCGCTTTTAATCGCAGGGATTAGCCCGTCAAAGCTCATATTTAAAATTTCATATTTCACCCCCGCGCGCTTGGCAAGCTCGGCTACCAAATCCATATCAAAGCCGGTTACTTTGGAGTTTTCATCCACAAACTCAAACGGCGGATACTCGGCGTTCGTGCCCACGATGAGCGTATCTTTGGTAATGTCTTTAGCGACTAGCGAGCCGCAAAGCAAAGCGCCCGCAACTAAAAATCTCATAAATTTTTTCATTTCCCTCTCCTTTAGTGGTTTAAAATTTTATTTAAAAATTCTTTCAATCTCGGATTTTGCGGATTTTCAAATACGTTTTTAGGCGTATCGTCCACAGCGATCTTGCCGCCCTCCATAAAAAAAATCCTATTCGCGACATTGCGTGCAAAGCCCATCTCGTGCGTTACCACAAGCATCGTAATGCCCTCTTTGGCGACCTCTTTCATTATACCTAACACCTCGCCGATCATCTCGGGATCTAACGCCGAGGTAGGCTCGTCGAATAAAATCACGTCCGGATTTACCGCCAAACTTCTAGCGATTGCGATGCGTTGCTTTTGCCCGCCGCTAAGCTTATGCGGATAAGTATAGGCCTTATCACTAAGGCCGACTTTTTGCAGCAGCTCCTCTGCTTTTGCGTAGGCTTGTTCTTTGGTATAGATCCCCGCTTTTATGGGCGCTAGAGTTAAATTTTCCAGCACGTTTTTATTTGCAAAGAGGTTGAAATGCTGAAACACCATACTAACTTTGCGGCGAATTTTATTAATATCAGTGTGCTTATCGGTAATATCCTCGCCGTCTATTTTAATAGTGCCGCCGCTCGGAATTTCGAGCAGATTTAAGCAACGCAAAAAGGTTGATTTACCGCCGCCGCTTGGACCGATGATTGCTACGATATCGCCTTTATTTATGGTCTTTGAAATTCCTTTTAGCACCGATAAATTGCCGTAGGATTTGGTTAAATTTGATATTTCAATCATTGCGGTTTAACCTACTTTCTAGCATTTTTACTAAAAACGAGAAAAATTTCACGCTTGCATAGTAAAGTACTGCGGCAAAAAGTATCGGCTGGACGGTATAAAGCGCAGCCTGCATGCTTTTTGAAAAAAACGTAAGATCGGTGATTGCTACGAGACCCACGACCGAGGTCTCTTTAAATAGGCTAATAAACTCATTCGCAAGCGCAGGCAGGATATTTTTTATCGCCTGCGGAAAGACGATCTCTTTCATCGCCGTGCCGTAGCCTAGACCCATCGCGCGCGCTGCTTCCATCTGGCCGCGATCGACGCTGTTTATACCGCTGCGTACGATCTCCGCGACGTAGGCTGAGCTATTAAGCCCCAGCGCAAAGATCGCAGCTGCGATATTATTGCTCCACGTAGCAAAGATAATAAACACGAACACCATCAGCTGGATAACGATTGGAGTTCCGCGGATGATGTCTACGTATTCGTCGATAATGAAGCTTAAAAATTTATTGTTTAGAAATTTTAAAAATGCCAGCATAAATCCTAATGCGATACCGATCACAATGCCGCCGGAGGTCAAAATAAGAGTGATGCCGTAGCTTTTGGCGTATGAAATTTTTTGCGCTTCGCTCAGTTCGGGATAGGTGAAATAAAGCCCCACGGCGATTACAGTCAAAACAAATACGACCTTTAAAATTTTCTCGTTCAACCAAGGCGCCTTTTTCTTAAAATTTAAACGGCAAGAATACTAAAATTTCGTTAAAATCTGGCTAAATTCCGAAAGTAAAATTTTATTTGAAATAGAGTAAAATTAGCTTTTTTAAAAGGAGGCAACGATGAGCTTTTGGACCTATTGCGCAATCGCGATATATTTCGGCGCGCTTATTTTTATAGGTAGGTATTATTATGACAAGAATGCGAGCTTAAGCGAGTATCTGCTCGATAATCGCCGCCTAGGGCCATTCGTAACGGCACTTAGCGCGGGCGCTAGCGATATGAGCGGCTGGATGCTTTTGGGGGTGCCGGGCGCGATGTTTGCGACGGGGATTTGCAATATCTGGATAGCCCTAGGACTTTGCGTGGGCGCGTGGTGCAACTATAAATTTCTTGCCAAAAGGCTTAGAATTTACACCGAGGTAGCAAGCGACAGCGTCACGATCCCGGATTTTTTAGAAAACCGCTTCAAAGACCACACCAAGACGCTTCGCATCATCTCCGGGCTTTTGATCATCATATTTTTTACGCTCTATGTTAGCAGCGGCATCATCGCAGGCGGCAAGACCTTTGAGAGCTTTTTCGGGCTAAATTTTACATACGGCGCGGTCGCTACGATCTTAATCGTCGTGTTTTATACCTTTTTCGGCGGATTTAAGGCCGTAGCGATCACCGACGCATTTCAGGGCGCGCTGATGTTTGCAGTGCTTATTTTGATCCCTCTGTTTTCTTATCGCGCGCTGCAGATCCCTGCGGACAGTTCCTTTTTGGCGCAGGTACGGCTCTACGGCGCAAGCCATCTCGATCTATTTTACAATCAAAGCTTCTTGGGCGTTTTGGGCTTGCTTGCCTGGGGGCTTGGATACTTTGGGCAGCCGCACATCATCGTGCGCTTTATGGCGATTAGAAGCTCGCGCGAGCTTGATAGCGCGCGCCGCATCGGAATTTCGTGGATGGTGCTAGGTCTAGTAGGCGCCATGCTTAGCGGCCTGATCGGCTTTGTCTATTTTTCGCAAAAAGACCTTAGCATAGACGATCCCGAAAAAATTTTCCTAGAGCTCGGCAAAATTTTCTTTCATCCATTCATCCTAGGAGTCATAATCTCTGCGGTGCTGGCGGCGATTATGAGCACCATCTCAAGTCAGCTTTTGGTAAGCGCGAGCGCGGTTACGAAGGATTTTATCTTTGCGTTTTATAAAAAAGAGGTGAGCGAGCGCACGCAGACGCTAAGCAGCCGTATCGCCGTCGTGATCATCGCCGCGGTTGCCGCGATCTTGGCGTTTGGCTCAAACGATACGGTGCTAAACGTCGTGGGTAACGCCTGGGCGGGATTTGGCGCGAGCTTCGGAGCGGTGCTTCTTTTCAGCCTGTATTCTAAAAAAATGAGCGCGCTCTCGGCTCTAGTGGGTATGCTCGTAGGCGGTATCACGGTCATTTGCTGGATATTATCGGGGCTTTCGGCGGTCGTTTATGAGCTGCTGCCGGGCTTTTGCTTTTCGGCGCTTGCGATACTGCTCGTAAATCGCTACAACTCCGTGCTCGATAAGATGGCGGACGAGCCCAATGCTGCGCAAATTTCGCAGGAATTTGAAAAGATGAAAGAGCAGAGTTTGGGAAGCAAAAATGGCTAACGTAAAGTGCCCGCACTGCGGCTCTTTGATCGATATAGACGAGGCGCTGCAGCGCGATATCAAGGCTAAATTTGAAGATGAAATTTTGCAGCAGAAGCGAAAATGGCAGCAGCAGCAAAACGAAGCCACGATTAAATTTGAAGCCGAGATCGCCGCTAAGCGCGAGGAGTACGCGAAGCATCTGGCGCAGCTGCAAGCGAAGGAAAACGCCTTTGAGCAGCGCGTAAAAGCGGCGACCGATTCCGCGCTAAACAGCGAGCGGGAGAAAATTTTAGCGCTCGCAAAATCTCAGATCGAGAGCGAAAACGCGGCGAAATTTGAAATTTTACAAAAGGAGCTGCAAGAAAAATCGCAAAGAATTTCTGAGCTAAATTTAATAAAGGCGGAAATGGAGGCGCAAAAGCGTAAATTTAGCGAGCTTGAGGCTGAGAATAAAGCCAAATCCGAGATCGAGCTAACCAACCGCGTAAACCAAGAGCGTGAGCGACTAACGAAACAAATTTCGCAGGAAAACGAGCTGAAATTCCGCCAAAAAGATGAGCAGATCCAAAGCCTAATCGGCCAAATAAACGAGCTCAAGCGCCGCTCGGAAGTGGGCTCGCAGCAGCTTCAGGGCGAGGTACAGGAGCTCGCGCTGCAGGAGTATCTGCGGCTAAATTTTCCTTTGGACGAGATAGATGAGGTCAAAAAGGGCGCGCGCGGCGCGGACTGCGTGCAGATGGTGCATACGAGGGAGTTTGCGGGCTGCGGTAAAATTTTATACGAGAGCAAGCGCACGAAAAGCTTCGAGCCCAAATGGATCGACAAACTCAAAGACGATATGATAGGCGAGGGCGCGCAGATCGGCGTTATCGTCACCGAGCAGATGCCGCCTCACAGCCCTAGGCTGCACCAAGCGCCGAGCGATGCTAGCATCTGGATCTGTTCGTTTGAGGAATTTAAGGGGCTTTGCGCCGTCTTGCGCGAACACGTCGTAGCGCTTGCGTTTGCCAAAAGATCGGGTCAAAATCAAGATAGCAAAACGGCGATGCTCTACGACTATCTGACCTCGCCCGAGTTTGCAAACCAGATAAAGACGATCGTATCGGCATTCGTCGGCATGCAAGAGAGCCTAAATAAGGAGCGCAACGCGATGGAGCGCATCTGGAAACAGCGTGAAAAACAGATCGCGCGTGCGCGAGACGGCGCGATCGCGATGCACGCAAGTATCAGAAGCATCGCCGGAAGCGGCGTAGCGCAGCTGGAGGACGTCGATGAAATTTTAAGTCTCGAAGCGATCGCGGCAGAGGGCGAAGCGGACGCGCTTCAAGACTAAGATGGCGACGAGACGCCATAGTGGCGTGTGGACGGATCGCCGTCTGAACGAAAACGCAAGGCGAGCTTGCAGTGCGAGGAGCTGGCGTCGTGAGGTCTAAATTCTATAAAGCAACGTAATATTGGTCTACGGGTAAGCGGTGCTAAAATTTCAAGAAGTAATTGCCGTATGCTTTTGGGTTTGCGAGGTTGGAATTTTGCTTGCGAATTTTATCTTGGCAGAAATATGCCGCACTGTGTAAAGTGGAAATTTCACATGTAAAATTTTAAATTCATAATTTAAGGAAGCGCTTCACGTCGAGAAAATTTGATTTGGAATTTCTGTTTTGTGTCCTTATCGGGAAGATTTTGCGCTAA
>NZ_CALHHT010000280.1 GCF_938031315.1 uncultured Campylobacter sp. | reverse complement strand
GATGACGACACCCACTGCCATATCGATGACGTTTCCTTTCATCGCGAATTCTTTGAATTCCTGAATGAAACTCATATTGTCTCCTTGAATAAGATGCGCCGATATTAGCCTATTTTTGCTTTGTTTTTGCTTTTTATTAGGAAGTAAAAAGTATAATCTGAGCTTAAATTTAAACCCAAAGGACCTAAATTGTATCGCTTCGCTCCGTCGCCCACCGGCGATATGCATATCGGAAATTTACGCGCGGCTATTTTTAACTACATCTGCTCGCTGCAGGATAAAAGCGGCTTTATTTTGCGCATCGAGGATACCGACACTGCGCGCAATATCGAAGGCAAAGATCAAGAGATAATCGAAATTTTAAAGCGCTTCGGCATCTCATGGCAGAGCCTGTATTATCAAAGCAAAAATTTAAAATTTCATCAGCAGTTCGCAGCCAAGCTGCTCTCCGAAAAAAAGGCGTTTTGCTGTTTTTGCAGCGAGGAAGAGCTGGAGGCTAAAAAGCAAGCCGCAAAGGACGCGGGCGAGGCGTATCGCTACGACGGGCACTGCGAGCATTTAAGCGACGAGGAGGTGCTTGGCTGCGAAAAGCCCTTTACCATCCGCCTTAAAAAACCGGATCACGCGCTGGAATTTACCGACGCGATCAAGGGCCGTATCGCATTTGAGCCGCAGAATATCGACAGCTTTGTCATAATGCGCGCGGACAAGACGCCTACGTATAACTTCGCCTGCGCCTGCGACGATATGATGCAGGGCGTGAGCTTCGTAATCCGCGGCGAGGATCACGTCTCAAACACGCCAAAGCAAAACTGGATCCGCCAAAGCCTCGGCTACGACGGCGAGATCAAATACGCCCACCTGCCGATAATTTTAAATTCCGAAGGCAAAAAGATGAGCAAGCGCGAGGATAGCTCGTCGGTAAAATGGCTGCTTCAAAGCGGCTACCTGCCCGAGGCGATCGCGAACTATCTGATCCTGCTCGGCAACAAAACGCCGCGAGAGGTCTTTAGCATGGATGAGGCGGTGGAGTTTTTCGACATCGCTAAAATTTCAAAAAGCCCGGCTAAATTTGACGAGGACAAACTCGCCTTTATAAACCGCGAGCATATCAAAAGAGCGAGCGAGCAGCGCCTGGCGGAGCTTTTTGAGCTTGAGCCTAAATTTGCGCCTTTGATAAAATTTTACACTCAAGAAGCAAGCCTTATTCCGCAGATTAAAGAAAAGATCGCAGCGATCTACGGCGCGAAAGATATCCCGCAGGAGTGGGCGGCGCAGGCGCAGGCTCTGCGAGAGGCGATCTTAAATTTATTAAGCTCAAACGATGCACCAGCAGAATTTAATGATTTCAAAGCGGCGCTTTCGCAGGCTACAAATTTAAAGGGCAAGAGCCTATTTATGCCGCTTAGATTTTTACTAACCGGCGCACCTCACGGACCAGAGCTTAGCGAACTGTATCCGCTGATCCGCGCCGATTTAAAGGAGATACTCGATGCTACTAAATAGCGTATTTTACGGCATTTTAGTGAGTATTCACTACGTGATTCAAGCTTATATGATGCTAATTTTCGTCGCCTGCGTCTTAAGTTTCATCCGTCCAAATCCGTTCGGTAAATTTTATAAAATCGTCCGCGCGATCTCTGCGCTTACGGAGCCTGCGTTTGCGCTGGTGCGCCGCTATCTGCCTACGACTTTCGGCGGGTTTGATCTTTCGCCGCTTCTTATCCTGCTCGTGCTTAACTTCTTTGACAGCGCGATAATCTATATCATCAATAGGACAGTCATTTGAAAATATTTTTGAAATTTAGCCTTGTTTTGGGACTACTGTGCGCCGCAAGTAGCGGTAAAATTTTAAGCTACGAGGAGATTAAAAACGAACCCAAATCCCTAGCTAAGGATTATTACATCTATCGCCTAATAGATGAGACGAAATACAACAAAGCGGAGATTAAAATTTTAAAACAGAGTATCTTCCGCTACAAAGGCAAGCTAAAAGATAAGCTCGATAGAATTTTCGGCATCGCCAAAGCTCCTAAGCGTCCGGATCGCTGTGCAGGCGTTACCTCCGCCAATATTTTAGATGCAAATTTAACCTGCAAAAAGGCGCGCTCATATCCAAATTTCATCGCCAAGCTAAGTCCGTCCGTGCGCGAGACGCTCGCTTTGCAACTAGAGAGTCACCAAGACGCGGCTTCGCGAAACGCCGTAAATTTACTGCGCGGATTTAACGACGAAAATCCGAGCGAGTATTTTATGCAAAGTCGCAATGCGCAAAACTACTTTTTATATTACAATTATCTAAAAAGCTCCGGCAAGGACGCTCTGATCGACATCGACGCCAACGCAGCCTTCGTAAGCGAACTGGCTTCGCAAAAAGGCTTCAAAGCGGTTCTCAACGACGCGCTAATCAACCGCAAATACCCGCACTTGCGCCGCTCGCTCACGGGCGTCGATCCGCTAACCGCGGAGAAGGACGTAGCGTTTATGCTGGGCGTAAATGCCGTCATGCAGGGCGACGAAGGGGCTGCGCTTGCGTTTTTTAGCCGCGCAGCTGCAAGCTTTGAGAAGCCTCACGACGTGCACAATGCGAAATTTTGGATATATCTTCTAAGCGGCGATCAAAATATCGTAAAAGAGCTGGCTACAAGCGAATACTACAGCCTCTACGCGCTTTATGCCAAAGAGATTTCGGGAAATAAAAATTTAAACATCATCATCCCAAACCCCGCTAAAAATTCCATCGAGGGCTACGACATCACCGATCCTTTCGCTTGGGTTCGCACGAAAAATAGCGCCGATAGGATGTCTCGCGAGCAGCTTTTGGAATTTGCAAAAAAATTCGACACCAAACAAAGCATCGGCGAGTACTCATACATCATGAATAAAGCAAGCGGCGGCAAGGACAACTTCTATCCGACGCCGTTTATGGAGTATATCGGCGACGGCGATAATCGCCGCAAGGCGCTAATTTTGGCGCTCGCCCGCCAAGAAAGCCGCTTCGTGCCCGCATCGGTATCTACGTCGTATGCGCTTGGGATGATGCAATTTATGCCGTTTTTGGCTAACGAAATCGGAAAAAAGCAACTCAAAATCGACGGCTTCGATCAAGACGATATGTTCCGCCCCGAGGTCGCTTACCGCTTCGCCAACATCCACATCGACTGGCTGGAGCGTAAAATTTACAGCCCGGTTTTCATCGCATACGCTTACAACGGCGGGCTCGGGCTCGTCAAAAAGATGCTTCAGCGCGGCGATATGTTTAATAAGGGCAAATTTGAGCCGTGGCTTAGTATGGAGCTCGTGCCGTATGCCGAGAGCAGGGACTACGGCAAAAAGGTGCTTGCAAACTTCATCATCTACTCGCAGATCCTCGATCCGCGCGCGAAAGTCTCGGTGCAGCAGGAGCTGCAAGATCTGCTGATACCGAGCAGAAGCGACGATTTTAGATAAATTTACGAGGCGGCGAAATGAAAGCAAAGCGAAATTTTATAGTTAAAATTTTAGCCGCTTCGGCTTTTATCTGCGAAATTTGCGCGGCGACTCAAAATTTTTCGGCTGCCAAAGATGCCGCGAAATCGCTGAAAGAGGATGAAATTTTAATCCTTAAAAGCGATCTTGCCGCTGCCAAAAAACAGGGCGGCGCGCTGCAAGAGCTAAATTTAGAGGAAAGAGAGCTTGCAAAAAACGCGCTTAAGCTTCCGTTTGAAATTTACGAGCTGCGCCTTTCTGAGGATCAAAATACGCTCTTTGGCTTGGGCGACGACAAAGGCGGTATCGTCCTGATCGATGTTACCGAGCCGCGCACTCTAAGGCTTGCGGGCATATTTTCTTTTCCGCAGCATGAGCTTGATCCCGCCTACATAGATATCGCGCAGAGCAAAGACGGCAAAAGTCTATTCGTCGCCGATCCTAATTTCGGAATTTATAAGCTGAATCTTAGCGACCGAAGGGATATTAAAATTTCGGCTCGGCTTGAGGCGCGATTTGTAAACAAAATAGAGCTTTCAGCCGACGGACGCACCCTTTTTGCGAAGGATTTTTTTAGCACCCTTACCGCCTATGACGTAAAAGATGATAAATTTACGCAGCTTGCTTATTTTATCGCCCCTTCCAAAGTCACTAAGCGAGAATACGATTACGCTTGCGCACCGCATAGATTATCCGAAATAAAGGAGCTCGGCGATCTGAAACTACTCTCTGAGAATGAGCTTTTGCTGGCAAGCTGGACGGGGTTTTATATTTTAGATATATCGGATATGCATAGGTACCGCGCAAATGCCGCGCAAAGCTTTAATATCTTAAAGCAGATCCGTTATATCGCCCATCCGTATTTAGAAATTGATAAAATGGCGCTATCCAAAGACGGCAAGCGGGTATTTTCATCAAATTGGAGCGAATTTGGGCTATATGATTTAGGCGAAAACGACACGGCCCAATCAAGCGCGTATTACAGCGGCGCGCACTTAAATAATTTTAAAGTCATAGAGGATCTAAATTTAGCCTACTTGGGCAAAAAAATATCCGAAAAGGGGGAGTTTCCAAGCGTGGATCTGATCGATTTTAGCAACAAACTTGACCCCACCCCGATAAAAAGATATCTCTTTCCGCAGAGCCTAAAAGGCGTAAGCGTCGAGTCTCGCGGCGAATATCTATTCTTTTCCTATTTTACGAAAAACGGAGCGTTCATAAGTGGGCTTGATCGCGCTTCGTTAAGCTCCGCCGAGAAATCCGCTCAATCTGCGCAGATGCAAAATGAAATTTTGGCCGAAAAAAGCCCCGAAGAAAAAGGCGCGATCTGGGAACTTCCTTACGCTAAAAAGGGCTTTAGAACCGTCGATAACATAATAAAATCTCCGCAAGGATATCTGCTCCTTGCAAGTGCGAGCGACGAATACCGAGTCTCGCTAGTTGAGTTAAGCGAGCGAGGAGCGGAGCTTTGGCGCAAAAAATTAAATATGGTATCCGCAGCCAATATACCGGTAGCGGCGATGGACTCGTACGCGCTTTTGGATAATCAAATTTTAGACACCGAAACGAAAAAGATAATCTACGAATTTCCGCTTAAATTTAAAGAAGTAGCGAGCTTCGGCGATAAATTTGCCGCGATAGACGAAAACGACGATCTGTGCTTTTACGAGAGAGAAAAACTGCTATGGAAGAAAAAGCTAAATATCGCAAAGAGCAAAAGGCCGTTTGACGGCGCCATGACAAAGATAGCCAAAATATCCGAAAGCGAAATCCTGCTCATCATCGAAAAAGACGGATTTTTAAAATTTAACGCCAAAGGCGACGAACTTTGGCATAAGAGCGTAAATTTCGCCCGCACGATGGAAGGCGGCGCCTCGGACGAACTCGTAATCGATCAAAAAGCGCAGTTGCTAAAAGCAAAGGACGGATCGATATTTCTACTGGCAAAATTCGGCGCAAATATCGCAAAATTCGATGCCTTAGGTAATGAAATTTGGAGAAAGCAAATTTGCGGAAGAGATCGCGGCGTCTGCGATCTGCCCGATACGCTAAACGCGACCTATAAATTAGCAAACTACAAAGAGGGGCTACTTCTAATCGGCACAAACGACGCTTCGGAGGATCAGACGATATTTTTAGAGCTTGATCTGGACGGCAATATATTGCGCGAAAACAAAGCGAAATTGCAAGATTTTTGGCTCAAAAGCGCCGTAAGCACGGATGACGGAGGCGTTTTAATAGGCGGAGGCGCTCACGGCGACGATACGGTCATAATAAAAATCCGCTCCGACCTGCCGCTGTATCAACAAAAGATCAAAAATTTAAACAGATAAACTATCCGCAGCTTATCCGCCGCAAAGGCTGCGGCAGGTTTAAATTTAGACGCTTTTGCGGTCTGCTTGCGGTGATTTAAAATTTCGTAACTTCGGATACGTAAGCCGTCGTTTTACAATTTTGGCAAATTTTAAATTTACGCCTGCCGCTGCGCCGTTTTAGTTAAATTTAACGGCACGGAGCCTGCAAGCGCGAGATGATTTAATCGTGATTTAATCGTGCGACTCCGCAAGCCGCTTTAAAATTTAGCAATCAAATTTACTATTTAAAAAGCCCTTTGATCTTACCGAAAAGCGACTTCTTTTCGTTGCCCGCAGCGGTTGCGTCTTCATGATCTTCTGCGGCGGAATTCTCACTGCCGCCTTCTATCGTATCGCCGCTGCACGGGACGGAATTCTCGCCGCTTGCCTTAATTGCGCCGCCATCCGCTTCCATCACACTGCCGCTGCCCGTTGCATTGGCGCCGCGCGAGGCAGAATTCTCTCCGCCCGCAGTACCGCTTCCGCCTGCCTTGCTGCGCTCTATGGCTTCGCCGATCTGCTGCGCCGCAATATCCGCGTAGATCAGCGCGCCCTGCGTATCACAATTAAAAAGATTTGAAAACGACTCGGACCTATTCAGATCGATCGGATTGGGCTCAACCACCTCGGTAGCCTCAAGCAGCCCTACTCCAAGCTCTGCGGCGGAATTTAGCGCGTTTAAAAACACGGGCAAATTCTGCGCATAAAACTCATCTATCGCCTCTTTTATCTCGCCGTCCGCTTCATAATCGCGCAGCAGTTTCTGCACGCCATCGGCGCCAAGATATGCGCCGCAGCAGTAGTTTTCGATGATCTCGTTATGAATTTCGCCGCTAAATTCCGCTAGAAATTCCGCCGGCAAAACCTCGCGCCAATCGCTTATGTAGGATTTAAATTTAGAGCTTTGCTCCGCCAAAAAGCTAAACGCCGTGCCGCGCGTGTAAAAATACTCTCTAAAATAGCCCTGCGCCACGGCGAGGTGAAATCCATGCGTTTTATTAAAAATGCCCCCTGTGCCGTACTGCAGCGCCGAGCGGAAGCCATCCGCGTATTTTTCTGCGTAAAATTCATCCATCCCCGCTTCGCGCGCTATTTTAGCGATAGCCTCAAAATCGCCCTTTTGCGCGAGCTTTAGCGGCTCAAAATACCACTGCGAAATTTCATCTTTGCCGATCGCGTGATAGCTTATGTCGTAGCCCACCCTCTCTCCTTTAATCTTTCAGATCGATCTGCGGCTGCCAATACAGCGACTTTGAAATTTTACGAAATTTCATCGTGGCATCCAGACCATTTGAGGTGCGGTAGCTAAGCACCAGCTCGTCCTTATCGCTCTTAGGCGCGGTGATCTTGTAGCGGCTCGCCCACGCGATCTTAAAAAGCTCCTTTTGCAAAAGCGGATCTCCGTCGTGCAGCGGCACTACGTTTGCGTTTGCGCCGTTAATCTGCACCGCGCGGATCTGAATCTCTTTAGGATAGGAGGTGAGCAAAAACACCTCGTCCTCCGCGGCGTTTCTAAGCTCGGGCGCGACGGGATTTAGATATGTAGCGACGCTTAAATAACGATCGCCCGCGCGCACTGATTCAAATTTTTGCGTATAGGCCAAAAACTCGTTTTTAAGCGGATCGTGACGGGGATCGTTTGCGGAGCAGGAGTTTAAAAATAGCGCTAGCGCGGCTAGGAGCGAGCCCTTTAGCAGGCCGTTTAGCGCGCCGCTAAAATCAATTTTTTTCATCGATCTTCCTTTGAAATTTTAGGCGCATTTTAACGAATTTTGCTTTTTAAAAGGCTAAATTCGCTACAATCTGCTCATCTTAAAAAGCCGGATTTTAAAAATGAAAAGACTTGCTATCGCATTTTCAGGCCCTTCCAACAGCGGCAAAACGACGCTAATTTGCAAGATCGCTAAAATTTTTATCGCTAGCGGGCTGCGGATCGCGATCGTAAAGCACGATCCGGGCGATAAGGCGCGCTTTGATGTAGAGGGCAAAGACAGCGCCAAATTTAGTGAGCTCGGCGCCGAGACCGTCGTGATGAGCCCGACGCGGACGAGCTATTTTTCGCAGCGCTGTATGCAAATCGAAGAAGTCGTGCGGATGCTCGGAGATTTCGATATCCTGCTCGTAGAGGGGCTAAAGACGCTGCCGCTGCCGCGCATAAGCCTGTTTCGCGACAGGATCGATGAGGCGTATCTGCCCTTTTCGGACGCGATCGCTTCAAATTTAAGCGGCGAGCAGATGGATAAATTTTGCCGCGTAAATTTTGACATCAACGACGCTGCGGGTATCAGCGAATGGATCTTAAAAAACGCCAAAAAGATGTAAAGGAAACAGAATGCAAGAGATCGTAAAATCAATCCAAAATATCGCGCTACAAATCGCCGAGGAGCTGAAATACGCGGACTTCGGTTACACAGATCATCACAACAGCACGGGCGATACGCAGCTCAAACTCGACGTAAAAAGCGACGCCATAATCGAGGCGGAATTTCGCAAAAACCCGCTCGTGCGCGCCCTAATCAGCGAGGAAAAAGAGGAAGCGCTGGAGCTTAGAAAGGATGCGCGCCTAATCGTCGCTTATGATCCGCTCGACGGCTCGAGCTTGGTGGACGTAAATTTCGCTGTGGGCTCGATATTTGGCATCTATGAGGATGAAATTTCGCCCGCAAACTTAAAAGCGGCGATCTATTGCATCTACGGGCCGCGCCTTGAGATGGTCGTTTGCGAGGACGCGCCAAAGCTCTACCGCCTAAATCGCGAGGGCAAATTTAGCTTCGTAAAAGACCTACGACTGAACGAAAAAGGCAAACTAAACGCCACGGGCGCGACGCAAAAGGGCTGGAGCGAGCTACACCGAAAGCTCGTGCGGGCGCTGTTTGACGAGGGCTACCGCCTGCGATACAGCGGCGCGATGGTAAGCGATCTGCATCAAATTTTATTAAAAGGCGGCGGACTTTTCAGTTACCCCGCTACTAGCGATCATCCGCGCGGCAAGCTTCGCGTAACCTTCGAAGTGCTGCCGTTTGCGTTCATCTTCGAGCGCGCCGGAGGCGCCACCAGCGACGGCGAAAACGGCTCGCTTTTACAGCTAAAGATTGAGAAAATCCACCAAAGCAGCCCTTGCTTTTTCGGCTCGAAGTACGAGATCGCGAAGATGCATGAAATTTACGGCGAGAAAAACTGATGGCGGATACCGAGAGCAGCGCGCCGCGCGACGTTTACGACGAAATTTTGGATAAAAGCTTAGCCGCGCTACAAGCGTGCCAGGCAGAGCACAACCTCACCAGCTGCCTGGAGTGCGAGAAGCTGCTAGATTGCGCAGTGCGCGATAAATACGTCAAGGCGGTCTATGAGAGCATGTCGCACGGCGCGACGGGGGATTTTTCGTTTTAAATTTAGCTATTGCAATCGCGGAATTTTACGAAGCAGGCTACTTAAAGCCCTTGTCTCGCGGGCTTTTTACGAAGATGGCTGCGGCGCGGATTCGCTCTGCGACGTAAATTTAATCCGGCGGCGCGCAGGTTCTTGCTTTGTAGTGTAAAATTTGCTCCGCTGCGAAATGATAAAATTTACGGCGCGTTTAGCCTCGCGGCGGGGTCTATTTTGCGGTGCGTCTGTTTTGCGGGCAAGATTCTGCGACGGGCGATAAAATTTAAATATGGGCACAACCGAATTGTGAGCGAGCGGCTAAATTTAAAGCGGGCGCACGATTAAATTTCAGGCGGCGCGGTGGGGTTTTTAAAATTTACGGATAAAATTTTAAGGCGCGAAATTTCATTCCGCAAAATTTCAGCCGCGATCTTTAAATTTATGCGACCAAATTTTACCGACTTGCGCGAGCCGCCGTTCGCCGCCGATCTTTTGCCGGTTTAAATTTTGCCTTGCAAAATTTAAACTAGCAAACTTAGCGGCGCAGGCGAGACGGCGGATTTTGCCTCGCAAAATTAGAGCTGCAAATTTAAACCGCGATTGCGCGTTAAAATTTAAAGGCTAAATTTAAAGCTCGTCGAGCATGCGTGCCGTGCAAAGCGCTCGCCAAAATTTCAAAGCCGAGGCGCATGCAACCGCTTGCGTTAAATTTAAATAGCCTAGCGCACGCAATGCTCGGCATTAGAATTTCAGAGCCAGCCAAGGCTCGGTAAGCAGGTGCGTCGCGAGCCATGCATGCTAAAATTTCAAAGCCGAGCGCGCTATGACGGTTGCGTTAAAATTTTAAAGCCAAGTCGCATTACGGCAACGCTTGCGTTAAATTTAAAACCGATCGGCTGGCGGGTGAAATTTCAGGATCGATCCATTTGCAAAGCTGTGCGTCATCGATCTATTCGCAAAGCCGCGCCCATAGATCTTTTCGCAGC
>NZ_CALHHT010000279.1 GCF_938031315.1 uncultured Campylobacter sp. | reverse complement strand
GTAGATCGCTGCGCCGATGCCGTAGCTTGCGTATTCACTTGGGATAAACTCTATGAATTTCGCGCAGATATTAGGCACCAGCATTAGCGGCGTTACTAGCAGCAATAGCAGGCGCTCTATCGGGTTACACTTGGTTACGAACCAGCCCTGAAGCGAGGAGCTGAAGGCAAACATACCCACGATCGCCGTGGCAAAAATCAGCACGATTTGCAGTGGATCGCTGATCCAAACGATGCTCTTTGAATCCATCGGATCGCCGATGCTTTGGATCAAAAGCAACTTATTGTTGAAGAAAAACGCAAATGGAAGCACCGCGGTGCGCAGATCATACACGAAGCCCTGAAGTCCCACGGTTACCGGATTTGCCTTTGCGATGCCCGCCGCAGCATATGCGGCGATACCCACCGGAGGGGTATCATCGGCTAAAATTCCGAAATAAAATACGAAAAGATGCACTGCGATCGCAGGGATCAAAAAGCCGTTTTTGCCCGCTAGTATCAAGATCACTGGCGCAATCAGGCTTGAAACGACGATATAATTCGCCGTCGTAGGAAGCCCCATGCCCAAAATCAGGCTCATTATCGCAGTCATCAGAAGTATCAGCACTATGCTATTTCCCGCGACCGCTTCTACGAGCTCTGAAAGAACCTGTCCCAGCCCGGTAAGCGAGATCGAGCCGATGATGATGCCCGCTAGCGCGGTGGCAACGGCTACCGTGACCATGTTTTTAGCAGCACCTACCATAGCCCAAAAGATATCGACAAAGCCGACGATAAAATCGGACTTGCCAACCTTTTCGCCAAATATCGTTTTTTTAGCGGGCTCTTGTACGATCATTATTAAAAATAGCACGCAGATCGAGTTAAACGCCGCAGAGATCGCGCTTTCTTTCAGAATCAATAGAGTGAAAAGAAGCACCAAAATCGGTATTATGTAATGAATGCCGCTAAATATAATTTTTAGCTTTGAAACCTTGGCGTAATCGCGGCTGCCGCGAAGTCCTAGCTTGCAGCTTTCAAGATGCACGATAAAAAATAACCCCGCGTAGCAGACGAAGGCTGGGATCACCGCCGCGATCATTACGTTGGTATAGCTCATGCCTAAAAATTCCGCGATGATAAACGCCGCAGCGCCCATG
This sequence comes from uncultured Campylobacter sp., assembly GCF_938031315.1. Classification (GTDB taxonomy): domain Bacteria; phylum Campylobacterota; class Campylobacteria; order Campylobacterales; family Campylobacteraceae; genus Campylobacter_B. Next base: position 1,177 of record NZ_CALHHT010000279.1, on the reverse strand, counting down.
ATAGGCGGCATAAGCTGCCCGTTTACGCCCGCGGCTACCTCGATAGCGCCCGCCTTAGTAGCGGTAAGCCCCGCTTTTTTCATAAGCGGGATCGTAAAGGTGCCCACCGTCACGACGTTTGCAGTCGAGCTGCCGCTTACCATGCCGGTTAGTCCGCTGGCGATTACGCTAGCCTTGGCGGGTCCTCCGCGGAAGCGACCCAAAATCGCAAACGCTACGTTTATAAAATACTGCCCCGCTCCGGCTCGCTCCAAAAGCGCGCCGAATAGCACGAACAGATAAATGAAGCTGGTGCTGACCCCCACTGGTACGCCAAATACGCCCTCTGTAGTTAAAAACATATGCCCTGCAAGCAGTTCAAAGCTTGCGCCGCGATGCGCGATGATATCAGGCATATAAGGACCGAAGTAGCAATACAGAAGAAAGGTAAAAGCGATAATGCCAAGCGCTGGTCCCATCATACGACGACCTGCTTCAAAGAGTATGAAAATTCCGATAAACGACGCTACGATATCTCTGGTTAGATAATTTCCCGGGCGCTGCGCTAGCCCGTTAAATTCTATTGCAGGATACAAGATCGCGGCGACTCCGACGATTAATAAAATATAATCGTAAAACGGGATGTAAAAATGTGCCTTAGAGCGCGGGCGAAACGGAAAAAGCGAAAAAATTATAAAAATGGCGAACGCCAAGTGGATTGAGCGCGCGATATTCGTATTTAGCGTAAAATACGCGATGTAAAGCTGAAAGACCGACCACGAGAAGCAGACCAGCGTCACGAGCCAGAAGAGCTTTTTAGAGGTAAATTCTCTACTCTTTACCTCTAAAACCTGCTCATCTTTTTGTGTAGATTTCTCCATCAACTAGCCTATTTCAGCAGCCCGGCTTCTTTATACACCGCCTCTGCCGCAGGATGAAGCGGCGCGCTAAGCCCCTCTAAAAGAGATTCTTTGCTTACCAAATTTAACGCAGGGTGTAGCTTTTTATACTCGTCGAAATTATCAAGTATCGCCTTAACTACTGCCCTAACCGCCTCGTCGCTTTGGCTAGCGTCGGTTACGAGCACGGCCTTTACGCCGATAGTCTGCGTGTCGTGATCTACGCCGTCATACATTTTAGCAGGGATCACGCCTTTGGCAAAATATGGATATTTCTCCATAATTTTTTTAATATGCTC
>NZ_CALHHT010000278.1 GCF_938031315.1 uncultured Campylobacter sp. | reverse complement strand
CTACGCAGCTAAATTCTAAACCCGTGCGCGCTATCAGCGAGATTTGCGGTCTAGAGTTCGAGCCGGGCAAAAGATATAGCGTAAATTTAAGCTCGGGTGAAATTTTACGCGAAGAGCCTCTGGGCGCGGACGGCGAGATCGTTTATCGCTCCTTTGAGCTACGAAGCTTGCAGGCGAGCTACGTTTTTGAAAAAATTTCATCCTTCGAGCGCGCAGGCATCGCGCCCGAGCACATCGTCGTGATCCTACCCGACGAGAGCTTTGCGGACACGCTGCGGCTCTATGACGAGCGCATCGCAAAAGCCCGCGGCTCGCATCGCATGCTAAATTTCGCGATGGGCAGAAGCGTAAAAGATAGCCTATTTTACGTCACACTTGAAAAAATTTCGCAGTGCCTAAAAGAGGGGCTTGCTCCGAAATTCGGCGTGGATTACCGCGCAAAAACTGCGGAAAATTCCATCCGCGCAGGCGGCGAAAATTTCAGTTCGGATGCGACGGCAAGCCCCGAGCTTTTGGATATGGCGCGCGACATGCGGGGCTTAGAAGCGGGCGGCCACGGCGCACAAAATTTTAAATCAAGCGGCGAGAATTTTAGATCTCGCGGCGAATGCGGCGGTAAAAATTACGAAGCGTGCAGCGAAAACCTTAGTAAAAATAGCCGTCAAAAGGAGCGGCCAAAGCCCGCGGAACTCGATCTGTTCTTTGGCCTAATCGGGCTTGAGAGCGAGCTTTTTAAAGAATTTGAGCTAAATTTTAATAATCCGCAGAGCTTTGAAAAATTTGAGGCGCTGATCCGTAAAATTTTAAATTTGCCCAAAATTTACGACGCGGTTTTGGAGGCAAAGATCAAGGAGCCTTTGTATCTGATCGAAATTTTGCTGCGAAAGCTGCGCGGCGAGAGCTTAAGCCTTAGCAATTTGATCGATCTTTTTCTGCTTGAGCTAGGTGGGCTCAAACTCGACGACGTTAGCGGCGGCAAGGTCACTGCGATGGGGCTTTTGGAGAGCCGCGGGCTGCAATTTGACGGCGTGATAATCATCGATTTTAACGACGATCTGGTGCCTAAGCGGGTGAAAAACGAGATGTTTCTAAACGCCGCGCTGCGCGCCAGAGCGGGGCTCATCAGCCATGCGGACCGCGAAAATTTACAAAGATTTTACTACGCGAGCTTGATTTTGGGCGCGAAAAAAACGGCGATTTGTTATCTTCAAAACAGCGAAAAATCGCCGTCGCGCTTCCTAAAAAGCTTTGATGCGGCGCTTGATTGCGAGTTTTCGCAGGAGGATTACTTACGGCTTTTCGGCGAGAGGCGGTTTTTACCCGCTCTGCGCGGCCAGGACGATCCGATTTTGCGGCACGATTTTTTTGAAAATCCGCTTTCGTTTTCCAGGCTCGACAGCTTTTTGGCATGCAAGAGGCAGTATTTTTACAAATATATCGCAGCGCTTGCGGAGGGGCTAAACTTCGGCGAGGACGGCGCGCTGCGAGGCACGATTTTGCACTCTAGCTTTGAGCGGTTTTACTGCGCTGCGGGGGTTAAATTTAACTTCGATAAATTTAGCAAAATTTACTCCGCTATTGCGGCGGATGCGGGGCTAGGCAGGTTTGATGCGGAGCTGGAGCTACAAAAGATCAAAAAGATCGCCCCTGCGCTACAGCAGCACGAGCAGACTTGGAGCTTTGCATGCGGCGAGCAGCGGTGCGAGGGCGAGTTTGAGGGGGTGCGGCTGAGCGGGCGGATAGACCGCATCGACGAGGACGGGCGCGGTGGCAAATTTATCATCGATTACAAAAGCAGCAACGGCAAGCCGCAGAGCTTTCAGCTAAGCTTCTACCAGGCGCTGCTGGGGTGCGAATGCGAGAGCGCGTATCTGGCGCTCGGGGATGAGGGCTTCGTGTATCCAGGCGCAAAAACTCCGACGCTTCAGGCTCTGCGCGAGAAATTGGGCGCGCTTAAGGAGGAGTTTGCGCACGAAGTGGTTTTTACGCGCACGGATGAACCCAAGACCTGCGAATACTGTGCTTATAAGATCATTTGCAAAGGGCGTATCGATGGCAAAATTTGAAAATTATCTGGCGCTTGAAGCGAGCGCAGGCAGCGGCAAG
>NZ_CALHHT010000277.1 GCF_938031315.1 uncultured Campylobacter sp. | reverse complement strand
CGCGGTAGCATCGGCACGGAGCGGTGCGGGAAGTAGATCGAAAAGCCGCGAAATTTCGCCTCCTTATCGATCGGCGAGTATTCGCTCACGTATTCGCTCACGTCGGCGATAGCGACGTAAAGCGTGCGCTCTTTTACGTCAAAATAGATCGCGTCGTCGAAGTCCTTGGCGTCGATGGGATCGATGGTGCAAAACGCAAGATGCTGCAAATCCACGCGCTGCGGATACAGCGCCTCGTCCACTTCGCTGCCGAAGCTTGCGGCTTGCTGCTTGCACGCTTCGTTAAATTCGTCGTTTTTATCGTAGATCGCTAAAGAAATTTTCTCATCGACGAAGGGATCGGCTAAGTTTCCGATCACCTCGGTAATTTCGTTCGTTAAATTATCGATCTTTAAAAGGGTGCCTGACGGCAGCTGCTTTAGCGATTTTTGCGTGGCTTTGAGCGGATTTGCGAGGCCGGTTTTGACGTTTACGCCTAAAATTTCGCGCCCGAAGCTTTTGGTATAAACCACGCTCGTTAAAAACGCGGGCTTAACGCACATCAGCACCTTCGCGTGCAGACGGGACTTTCTTGAGCTTAAAATTTTTACTAGGATCAGATCGCCCAGATGCACGCCGCTTAAATATCTGTTTTCGATGATGAGATCAGCTTTGAAGCGGTCGTCGAAGCTTTGCAGATAGCCCGTGCCGTCGCGCGCGATGTCGAGCCTGCCGAAAACATAGCCGTCGTTTAGATAGAGCTTACCCTTGTGCGCGCTGATAGCACCGATATTTAGGAGGTTGCGCACGAGTTCCTTTTGCTCGCCGCTAAGATCCTTTTCAAATACGCCCGAGTTAAAGGCGCGCAGAAACTCTTTCATATCGAAATTTCGCCTTTCGCCTCTAAAAACGCCTCTTGCTCGAAGCCGAACTCGACTAGTAAATTTAAAGCGTTGTCGATGCTAAGTTCGTCGAAGTGGTGGTAGATATTGACCGCGGTTTTGGCGATCTTTAGCATCGCGTAGCGGGATTTGTTCTCAAAAGGCGCGTCGTCGGGGGCGTTTGAATACAGCGCGTCCTGCGCGATCTGCTCTAGCCCGAAATGCGCAAATAGCGCATGCGAGACGCTCTCGCGGTTCGTGCCGGTAAATTTCATCTCCACATCGGTAAAATCCTGCGGAAAGATCGAGCCTTTGATGGCGTGGTAAAATTCCTCCGCCTTGCCCGCCGCACACACCTGCTCGTCGATAAAAACCCGCCCGAACTCCACTAAAATCACGCTTGAAAGGATGTTTTGCTCGATCTGCGGGTAGGATTTGATCCACGAAAACATAAGCAGATTTCGCAGCAGCGAGACCTGCGTGAGCTTTTCGCGGTCGATGCGATACGCCTGCAAATCGGGCTTTAGCATAGCGTCAAATACGGCGAATAGAAAAAACGCCCGCATCTGCTCGCGCCCGTAAAGCTCGAACGCTCGCTGTAAATTTAGCATCTTTAGCGCTGTGTCGCCTTGCTCTTGTTTTGGCGGCTGCTCTCGCCCCTGCTCTTGTGCCCTTCCCCATTCTTGCCCCTGCTCCTGTATCAGCTCTCGTCCATGCACTCGTTCGGCTTGCGCGGAAATGCTTGGGCCTAGCACACAATCAGCTCTCGCGGCGACATGCTGATTTTGCCGCTGCGTATCGCTTGCTGCTTGCAAGGGGTTAAATTTAAAATTCTCGTCGCTGTAATTTGCGCCGCTTGCGTCATTTGAATGATTAAATTTAAGACTATCGCCCTGCCCTGCTAAGTCTGTGCCTTTTTGCTCGCTCGCGACGTCTTGCAAGCCGCATCCTATGGGCTCCGTGCCTTGGAGATCGCACCGCTCATCTGCGGTAGCAAAATTTTGCCTCGCGAGCCCTTCGGCGCTAAATTTAGACAAACCGCAAAAGGCTAAATCTAAAATTTTATCCGCCAGGGGGGCGTTTTTTGAAATTTGCAAAGCGAGCTTGGCACCTGAAACATCCGCGTCAAACGATGCTAAAATTTTTAAAATTTCATCGCCAAAGCCCGCGAGCGCGCCTATTTTTTGGGTTATAAATTTATTCATTTTCAAAAGCCGTTCAATATAAATTTCGCACAATCATATCAAATTTTAACTCAAATTGCAAAGCAAAACGCCGCCGTTACGCCTAAATTTCGCTCCGCCTCGCGGGCTTTTAAAGCGCTCTTTTTGCTCCTGAAAATCGCGGATCAAACCGCCCGTTTGTCGCGACGGCAAAACCAAAATTTCATCCGCTGTTTTATAAAATTTTAATCCCCTTTCGTATAAAATGCATCGAGATTCCGTTTATAAAGAGCTTGATTAAAACAGAAGTTTGAAGAGCCAAAAAGACTTAAAAACCGAAAATAATTTTAAGATGCTCAAGCTAGTTTTTAAAATTCCATATAAATTCAAGCAGATGAATTTATATGAAATTTAATGACGAGCTAAGATATAGAGCAATAAAATATTGCTACTAAAGAAGCTTTTTGGGCTTTACAAATTTGCATATGTATTTTTATAAAGGTTAGATATGCGCAGTATAGTATTTCTTTTCATAATACCCGCTTTTTTTACCATAAGCTTTTTTGTCGCCCTAATCGCCCCTAAAGGCAAACGCAAACTGCTTTGGCTTTTTGTTTGGTTTATGGTGTTTTTCGGGGATATTGTCGTACTTAAAGCAATTATGGCCTATTATGATTTTAAATATGCCAAGATAAACGTCTATGAAAAGCCC
>NZ_CALHHT010000276.1 GCF_938031315.1 uncultured Campylobacter sp. | reverse complement strand
CGCACCTTTAAATTTGCCCGCTCATTGCAGCTTACCTCTGCATAGCACGGGGATCTTTTCTATGACCTCGCCGCCGCTAACGAGGTAGGCGAACTCGTGTAAATTTACGACGGGGCAGATGTGGTTTGGATAAATTTCGAGCCGATCGCCCACGCGCACGGCATCTCGCAGTGCTCTGTCGTAGATGATCGCGTGCTCGTCGTAAACGCCATTTACCCACACATCCGTGCCCTTTATGCGCCCGAGCCCGGGCGTTGCCGTAAAGCCCTCGGTGCGCCTTTGCTGCGTGAGTCCCTTGGCGCCGACGTCGGTGATGATGCGATCCGCCGTAGGTCTGCTGATGACGGCCGTAAGGATGCTCGCGGCGCTCATCGAATAATCGCCGTAAGCCTGCGCCTGCGAGGCGTCCATAAAGATATATGTGCCCGGACGGATCTCGGTGACGCCCTTTAAAATTTCAAAATCGTTGATGAGCGATGGCGTCGAGCCGATACTAACGACGCTTGCGGGCAGAGCTAGTTCGCGCGCGATATCCGCAAACTCCAGCGTGCGGCGCTGCGCGGCTAGGTGGATGCGCTCGCATTCGCTTTTGCAGGCGGCTTTGTAGGAGTGTCCGTCGTGGGAGAACACGCCGCGGAATTCGATATTTTTGCAGCCTTTTAGAAATTTTATAAACGCCGCGAAATCTTGCTTTTCTACGAAGCCAGAGCGGTTTTCGCCCACTTCGATCTCGGCAAGCACGCAGGCCTTTGTGCCGCTGCGCTCAAAGGCGCGCTCTATCAGGCCCGCCTGCTCTATGCTATCTGCGCCGAAGCTTAAGTTTATCCCCGCGCGCAAAAGCGCGATGATGCGCTGAAATTTTAGCTCGCCCACGATCTCGTTTGCGATAAATATATCTTTCAGCCCGTTTGCCGCCATGATCTCGGCTTCGCCCGTTTTGGCGACCGTGATGCCAGCAGCGCCGATGCTCTCTTGTAGCTTCGCGAAATAGGGCATTTTGTGCGTTTTGGTGTGCGGACGCAGGCTCACGCCCGCGGCGTCTGCGTAGCTTTGCATCTTTTGCAGATTGCGAAGCACGATTTCGCGGTCAATCAGCAGCGCTGGCGTGTCGATGTCGGGTACCCTCATAAGCTTCCTCCTAGTTAAATTTACGAAATTTTAATACAGCCGCGCTTAGTAGCTGCGCCTGTTTTATAGCGGCGAAATTTTAAAATTTAGCGCGGCTTGCAAAGGGTGAAATTTACCTGTCGCTTGCGAAAGGCGGAATTTAGCTATCACTTGCAAAAAAATGGAATTTGCGCGCCGTAAATTTAGCTTTCTCTGCGAAACAGCGGTTTGCTCGCCGCAAATCGGCGCCCTTCGCGAAGCGTCTGAATTTGGCGAGTAGATTTGCGTTTCCTTGCCGCACAAAGCAGCACCGGTAAAAGCAATACCGCGCGCCGCATGAAAAAGTCAAAATAAAATTTTAAAATGCGCCGAGTAAAAATCAATATGCGCGCCGTACCGCTAGGTCGCGGAATTTTTAGCTCCGCTTCACGCCGTTTTATTCCTCGCGCGCCTGTTTTTCTTGCGGCACATATTCGCGTTAAATTTTTCGGCAAGCGACCCGGCACACTAGCCGTTTTGCGCTACTGTCTCTGTTTCCGTGCCGCCGCCCGCGTTTTTTACTAAAGCTCGTTTTGCGCTACCGTCTGTGTTTTTGCGCTAAATATTTAGCGCAAAAGCTCGTTTTAACGGCGGCGCTTCATTTTCTAGCGCGCATTGCTTTGCGCCGCGCTATTTTTTGTCCTGAAGCACCTT
>NZ_CALHHT010000275.1 GCF_938031315.1 uncultured Campylobacter sp. | reverse complement strand
AATAATTCAACTCGTCGCCATCTTTTTTCATCCATCCCGCCTCTTTCGGTTGGCAGTAGTTATTGTATACCGAGCAAACGCCTTTTTCGCCGCTGAGCTGCCAGTGCATAAAATTTACGTTCGCGTCAAGGGTAAAAATTCCGTATTCGAGCGAATTATCAAGATAAAGACTTCTGAGCTTTTGTTTGCCTTGAGGAACGGAAAACGACGTTTTAAGCCCCGCATAGTCGCTATCTCCGGTAATCCTCTTATACTCGTTATTTAATAAATTTACACCGAGCGTGGATTTTAAATTCGCGCTCGCGGGGTTGAATTGAAAGGTATTGCTTAAATCAAGTATATCGGCTTTGTTTTTAAATTTCATTCCGTTTTGTAACGGCGCCCAACCGATGGTGGCATCTTTGTCGTATTTTTGCGTTGTATCGCTTACGGATGCCTTCATTTTAACGTCTATAAAATCGGAATTTGGATTAAATCTATAATCCAGCTGATAGTTGTTATTTTTTATCTTTCTTCTCGCCAGATAATTCGAATGTCCCCGATAGGACGCTATTGCGTTGTGTGCATCCCGTCCGTATTCAAATTTAAACAAATAGCTTTTCGGTTTTTGCTTGAGCGTATCCACATCTAGCGGTGCGGCGAGATCCGGTATCCCGTCGCCGTCTATATCGGGCGCGGCGTCTTCGCTTCTTACGCCGTTGCCGTCTTTGTAATTTTGCGTGCTTCTTTTGCCGCTGTATGCGAAAAGGGTGCCTATGTTCGCGCCGCTTTCGAGCTCGTCTTTTGCCGCGAGAGTGCCCATATAGCTCGGTCCTAGGCCGTTCGTGCCGTAGGAATAACGGCCTAGAAAACCGAAGATATTACCGTTTCGTACCACGTCGTCCACGCCTATCGTACGAAAATTCGCGCTTCCCATTATTCCGTTCGTCGCTCCGCGAAACGAGCCGCGTTCTACGTCTATGCCTACGAGTAAATTTTGATCTATCAGCGCTCCGTAGGACGACGTGCCTAAATTTCCGGTAAATGAATGATATCCGCCCGAATCCGCCGCCGTGCCGTAATATGTCTGAGTGACGCCGTCTACCATCGTATCGACGCGCCCGAGCCCCGTTAATCCGCGGATATTAACCGATACGCTACCCTGGGCCTGATCTATTTGCGTGTAGGTTCCCGGAAGCGCCCGCACGATACTATCGACGCTTTGATTCTGCGATTTTATATCGTCGCGAGAGCTGAGCGCGCCCGCTTTTAAAAAGCTCGATTCGCCGCTTTTGAGCTTATCCGCCGAAATTTCAAGCGTCTCAAAATCCACGTCTTCGCCGAAAAGTATGCTTATAACCGCCATACTCAATGCTGCAAATTTCCTCATACGTGCTCCTTTTAGAAATTTATCTTTTGCTCTTTGTATTTTTTGATGTTAAATTCCACGGGAAAATGAAGCGTGAGCTCATTCGAATTCGCAAAATATTCGCTCGGCGGGGTCGGAAGCGGCGAAGCGCGATAAAAAAGCTGCACTGCTTCGCTATTAAGCGCTTCAAATTTAACCCCGTTTTTCACGCTAACGTTTATAATTTTGCCGCTTGGCGAAATTTGAACTTTTACGTAAACGATACCCTCTTCGCCCTGCGCCAAAGCCGTCTGCGGATATCTTTTATGCTTATTGAGATGCGACATTACGGCGCCTTTCCAGCTTCTTTGAGCTCCGCCGCCCATGCCGCTTGAGTTGCTCGTTATGGTATTGCCGTTTCCGCTTATCGGAGCAGAAGCCGCGCCGTCTTTAGCGGCGGAATTAAAATTTGA
>NZ_CALHHT010000274.1 GCF_938031315.1 uncultured Campylobacter sp. | reverse complement strand
AAATCCGAATTACAGGGAGAATTATAGCAGAGGACGGCTTAAAAATTCATATAAATCTGCTTAGATTTTCTTGAATTTTAGTATAGTAAAAAATGATAACTCTTATTATTTATAATAATGCTATTATTTAATATATATTAATATTTAATCCTATTGCCTTGCTCTTCCCACTCCTTAGCTATTTTTTTGATTTGAGCTAGGTTGTCTTGAGTGGTTTGCCACTGATCTAGATCGAGCTGATTTTTCTTTTCGTTCTCGGCCGTAAAGATCAGAGCGTTGTAAATTCCGTCTATTAGGCGCGCAGCAAAGTCTTTTTTGCCCATGATCCGAATATTACGTCTTTTTCGCTATAAGCCGTATAATAGGGCCTATCTTTTGATGCTCAAATAGTAAAAAATCCAAAAAAAGACCCGACCGTAGACATGGTCGAGATAGAAAATCCACTTAAAAAGAAGCCTTCTAAGCAAGATCCGGACTTTGATCGATAACTAAATGCTAATGAAAATGTTTGTTTTCAATACTGCTGGGTTCAAAAGCCCTGGTTTAGGGCTTTTGAAAGGGGTATTTTTTAGTTTAAGGTTTATAAGCTGTAAGCTCGGGTGAAACTTAAAGAGTAAAATGCCCTATTTTAGGGGGTTTGGGGTTTAAGGTTTCTAATGCCCGTTTTCTTTGTATGAAGATCCATCTTGTCAAAGCCATTTTAGGAGAAACGCGTCAAATTTCGCTTATAGATCCCCAATATTTCTATCGCATTATCACTTATTGAAAAAGTAACGGTGTAGCCTTTAAAAATTAAATCTCTTATGTTTTCTCGGTCGATAGTCTTGTTTTTATGATTTGGGCTTTTAAATTTTGTATAAAACTATCCGCCCTTGCTTTACTATCTCTAGCGATATAATCGGCGATTTCGCCTAATTCATCCAAAAACTCGCCGGCGTATTTAATTACCACTGATAGCCTCGCTTGGCTAGCTGCTGCGAAAATTCTTTCTCTGAATAAAATTTGAGTTCGCCCTTGTCTAGTTTTTCAACAGTACGTTTTAGTTTTGCAGCATCCGCTTGGCTTATCTCGCCACTAAGTGCCTCGATCATATCGCCATCAAGTTCTATTACGTTGATTTTTTCGCCAAATAGCTGCTTCATAGCGTTGATAATATCGCTAGTCAGCGTAAAACCATCTTTGGCTTGAAGCATAACTGCATTTGTCATTTCTTGCTCCTTGTATTTACCGTCATTATATCGCATCGTTTTTAACGGCTACCATTTTTTCTCTGATGATCGATCTTAA
>NZ_CALHHT010000273.1 GCF_938031315.1 uncultured Campylobacter sp. | reverse complement strand
TCCTTGCTTTGCACTTTAAATTTTTCATCGTCCTCAAGCGGCTTTTTAGCAAGGCGCAGATCAATGTGGCAGTATCCGCCGGGGTTTTTGTCTAGATAGTCTTGGTGGTAATCCTCCGCCTTGACGTAGTTTTTAAGCGGCATAACCTCGACCGCTATCTTTTCATCATATTTGCTCTGCTTAAAGGCTACGAATTTACGCGCGAGCTCGCCGCTCGCCTCATCAGCGTAGTAGATGCCCGTGCGGTATTGGCGCCCGCGGTCGTTACCCTGTTTGTCGATCGAGAACGGATCGATGATGCGGAAATAATGCGCCAAAATTTCAGGCTCGCTGATGACGTTGGCGTCGTATTTTAAGTGTAGCGTCTCGGCATGATCGCTGCTATGTAAGCCCTCGTAGCTTGCCTGATCGCTCTTGCCGTTGGCATAGCCTACCTGCGTCGCGACTATGCCGTCAAGCTGCTTGAAATACGCCTCCATACCCCAAAAGCAGCCGCCTGCTAGATAAATTTCTTTCACGTTTGCGTTCATACCGCCCCCTTTAACTTTAAAATTTGCATCCGCCGCGCTGCCGCCTGCGGCATTTAGCGCGACTAAATAACCCGCCGCCAAAGCAAAGAGGCAGATTAAGGCTTTGAAAATTTTCATTTTGATCCTTTCGTTTTAAATTTTGCGCAATTTTACAATCCATAAATGAAATGAGAGTGAAATTTTGCCCTGCTTGATATTTACCACAAACGGCGAAATTTAAAGACGCGCGAGCGCGGCGCGGTAAAATTTGCCTCAAAATTTGAGGCTACCGCAAAAATTTACCGCTAAGCTGCGCGCTGTAATAAAACCGCATAGGACTACGCCAAAATCGCTCGCTGTCATAAAGCCTGCGCCCAAGCCGCGTGCGCCGCGCTATTCTACGTAAATTTTAAAATTTAGAGCGCGACAAAGCCCGTGAACTTGCATAAAATTTAAAATTCCTAGCAAAACACAGCCGAACGGCCTTCGTAAATTTAAACCGATAAATTTATGCCGGATTGCGCAGCGGCAAACTCGCATTCTGCCGATTAAATTTAAAATTTACGCGCCGCCGCCGAGAGATAAAATTTTAGCGACCATTCAGGGGCGGCGAGTGATTAAATTTAGATTGCGCCGCACCGCTACAAAGCGGTGTTCCGCGTAGCCAAAAACCCGCGCCGTGCAGTAGTATAACGAAGCGCGAACAGTCTGATTCGCACTGCCTCCGCCACGTAGCGGAGCG
>NZ_CALHHT010000272.1 GCF_938031315.1 uncultured Campylobacter sp. | reverse complement strand
GACGGCATGCGAAACGGCTACCTGATGGCGATTGCGCCGACATCGAGTATCAGCATACTCGTAGGCACCACACAGACGATCGAGCCGGTGTATAAGCGCAAGTGGTTCGAGCACAACCTAAGCGGCATGATCCCGGTCGTCGTGCCGAATTTAAGCCCGAAAACGTGGCAGGCGTACGTACCTGCGTACGAGCTCGATCAGCGCCTGCTCGTAAAGGCGGGCGCCATCCGCCAAAAATGGATCGATCAAGGCCAGAGCCTAAATATATTTATGAGCCTGAATAAGGCAAGCGGCGGCTATCTGAGCGAAATTTATACGCTTGCGTGGCAGCTCGGGTTAAAATCGACCTACTACCTGCGCTCCGAAAGCCCAGATAGCGAGAAGCTAAACAACGTCGCGGATCGTTCGATCGAGTGCGAAGGGTGCCAGTAAAAGGCAAAAGGATTAACATATGAAACTAGATAGATTTGAAATAAAAAATTTTCGTTCAATAAAAGACATGGCGATAAATATTGAAGAGAGAAATGGTAAAAAATGTATAATATTAGTAGGAAAAAATGAGGCTGGAAAAAGTAATATATTAAAAGCTATATCTGCAGTATTTAATGGATATAAGGTTAGCATAAAAGATCAAAGAAAAACAGCTTCGGATAATGATGAATATTATATTGATGCTATCTTTAAGCTTACACAAAAAGACATTAGTGATATTAAAGAAAAATTAATCGAAGAATATCATATAGAAAGTCTAGATATTTTTGAAAATAATTTAAGTATTGAAAGCTTTATTCAAGAAGCTTTTGGTGAAATGATATTAACATTGAGTATAAAAGATAATGATACACCGAGCTTAAACTATCGGAAATATGAAGAATTAAATGATAAATATAAAATATCTAACTTATTCTACTATAGTACAGATAATCGGCAAATTACAAAATTAGAAGGCGAAAGTAATAGTCCTTTGCTTGAGCCTTTGACGTATGATCACATGAAGACAATTGTGTTTGAAATAATAAAAAATATAAAACCCATGGAGAATATTTATAAGCGAGTTATGTTTTGGGAGTATAGTGATAGTCATTTATTGCCATCTAACGTAAATATAGGAAACTTTAAAAATAACCCAGACATATGTATGCCTTTAAAAAATATTTTTTATTTAAGCAATATAAAAGATATTCAACAAGATATTGAAAATGCAGCCAAGAAAGATAAAGGACTACATAGCTTTTTAGACAATATATCTAA
>NZ_CALHHT010000271.1 GCF_938031315.1 uncultured Campylobacter sp. | reverse complement strand
TACGGCGCGCAAAATCCGGTGGGAATTTTCAGCTACACGCGCAAGCGCCCGGTAAAAGATCAATACATAATTTGGAGCGATTACATGTCGCGAAGTAACCTAGGTCTTGGGCTTGATCTATCCGATAAATTTGAAAAATTCGGCTACCGCGCGGTGTTTTACGGATCCAACGGCGACAGACAGCCAAAGGGTTCAAATTTACAGCGCCGCTTAGCCAGCGTCACGATGGAATTTTATCCGACGGGCGATCTAACGTTTGAAACCGCGGCGAGCTATTACGAGCACAATACCAAGGGCTTTGCAGGGCAGTTTGCTCTGGGCGTGCGAGACGGCAAGATCGTAGACGGCATGGAGCTTCCAAAGGCGGTGGATTCCTCAAAACGCGGTCTTGGACAGAGCTTTGGGGGTATGCATCTAAAAACCACGACCGCAAGCGCTAAATTTAAATTTACGCCTACCGATAAATGGTATTTAGAGGGCGGCTTTCAGTTTCAGCGCGCCGATCGTGATACTCACGGCGTCGTAAACTACATCTTGCCTAGCACGCATCCGCAATATACGAAGCCGGGCGATTATCAAACCAGACACAGCGGCGGTGCTACGGCGGCATATAGATTCGACCTGCCAAGCGGCTATCTCAAGGCAAACACGCAGGTTAATACGGGCGATATCGAGCATGATTTTAGCGTACAGACCAACGGATACCACTGGACGCAGGATAGATATAAAAACAGTAGCACCAACTATACTTCGCCTACTATCGGCAATATAAACGATCCTAAAATTTTAGATTACACTAACGCTAGGCGCGGAAGCGGGCTATATCACTACGCGATCTTGGATATGTATAATGTCTCGGTGCTAGACGATATCACGATAAACGATAAATTTGACGTAATGTTAAGCGCTTCGAATGCTTGGATGAAGTCGAAGTCCTATGATAAGTATCAGCAACGATTAAAGAAAGACTACGACAAATCGGGGCTTAGCTGGGCGGGCAGCTTGATCTTTCATCCGATAGAGGACGCTAGCATCTACTACACTTACGCAGATAGCTTACAGCAAGGCTCTACCTATACTTATCCGGCTGGCAGTCCATATGCGGGCGAGGTCGCCTCTACGTCGCCGTATCGCTCCAAGCAGCATGAGATCGGCGCTAAGATCCGCGTAGCCGATATGATCGATTTTAGCGTGGCGTATTTTGATATACGTCGCCCGATCGCCTACTTAAATAGCTCCACCGGAATCTAC
>NZ_CALHHT010000270.1 GCF_938031315.1 uncultured Campylobacter sp. | reverse complement strand
ACGATCTCTTCTATACATAGATGGAACAATCTTCATAGGCTATAAAAGTTATATTTCATACGTGGAATAACTTTCATAGCTTATAAATCTTGCACTCCCTATCTACACAAACCATTTTTATAGACTACGGTGCCTTCTCTTGCATCGAAGCCCTGATGAAGCCGTCAACAGCAGGTCGGACGCCAATCACCTGACAAGATTGGCATACTTTTGCGCCATATCCGCCGCTCCAAGACGAAACAACGTCTAGCAAATCGTCTTTTGACGGGTTTATAACAAGCTCGGCGCCATATTCCTTTGCTATCTGCAAGCGCCTATCGTCAAAATCGCTAACTGCGACCCTCACGCCTGAAATTTTAAGCATCTGCACCGCAAGAAGCCCTAAAATCCCAGCTCCCACGACCACGCAGGTCTCGCCCAGCCTTAGATCGATCCGCCTAACGCCCTGCATCGCTATGCCGCCGAGAGTCACGGTGCAAGCCCGCTCAAAGTCCATATCCTGCGGCATTTTCATAACTAAATTTTTAGGCACGTCTACGTATTCTGCGTGGTTTGCAAGTCCTGCACCGGCTGCAGCGACGCGCTCACCGATTTCAAAATTTGAAGCGCCCTCTCCGACCGCTATGACGACGCCGCTAAGCGAATAGCCGGTAGGATTTCCGCTATCAAGCTTACCTTTTACCTTCGCATAGACGCTGGCTATGCCGTCGGATTTCACCATATTGATGACTTTTTTGACGTTCTCAGGCTGCTCCAAAGCCCTTCTAATTAGGCTTTTTCCGCTATTTGATACGCCGCTTATCTCGGTGCCCGCTGATATGCAGCTATTTACCACTTTGATAAGAACGCATCCCTTTGAAACGCTTGGAGCAGGGATCTGCTCCGCTAAAACCTTACCTTTTTTAACTATTGCTTGTATCATTTTACAACCTTTATTGGTTTTAATTTCAATGCCGGCTTTTCTATAAAATTCCAAGAAATGCAAGCTATCGTGAGCGTCGCGGCTACTACTATTAGATATAGCCATAAAGAGCCGCCAAAGCCCAGACTAATTAAAATTTGAACTATCAGCATATGATAAAGATATGTACTATAAGAGAGATCGGTGTTTCTAGCTATCTTTAAATTTGCGTAGGAAAAAGCCATGCTAAAGATCACTAACGCCAAAAGGAAAATTTGAAATACAGTAGAAATTTCCAAGCCTCTCTTATAATCTCCAAGCCCGCTTCCAAACTCTATAGCCGCAAAACAAAATATTAAATAAAGCGCAATATAATATAAGCCGTAGCCTACGAGATATTTTTTTATATCCAACCAATAAAGTCTCATAACCATCCCGATGATAAATATCCACAAAAACGGCAAACAGATGAACTCGAGAAGCTTATTTAAATTTGAAGCAGAGTAAAAATTTTCATCGGCGATTGCGGGAATTATCATTGATGTAAAAAACAGGAAAACTAACAATAAATTTCTTATGATCGCCTTTCTAATACACAAAATAAATGGAAGGACGATATAAAACGATAATTCGACGCTAAGCGTCCATAAAACGCCGCTCGGATAAGAGCTAAAAAAGCCGTCATAATTATATAAAGCACCGTTTTTTACACCTATTATAAAGCCTGCTATGCCTGAAGCGGCGGTAATAACATATAACACAAAGTATTCTATGTATTTTAATACCAAAATATCATTAAAGTTTTTACCTACGTACATAGCCAGCTCAAGTATCAAAATATTTACGAATAAAGCCGGATATATCCTAAGCACTCTTTTTATAAAATACTCTTTTAAATTCCCGCTGTTTAAATAACTATCGGTAATTAAAAATCCCGAAACCAGAAAAAATAATGGAACGCCAGGAAATAGCCTAAGAAACTTATCCACGTAGCCCCCCCATAAAAGCGGTATTTTTAGCCATCCTGTCGAGTGCATATATACCACTTGCAAAGCAAAAAGTAATCTAAAAAAATTCAGATGGTTATCTCTATCTATTACTTTTTGAAAACTCATTTATAAATTCCGCAAAAATCCAAAACTTCTTTTTCTATTTTTAGCCCTTTAAATTCCTTATGTCCGACCAAAAATACGATAATGTCCGAAATTTCAATAGCCTTTTTGTAATCCGCTATCTCAAAATCTTTGTAAGCCTTGATATTAGGCTCTACAGCGACCACATCGACACCGTCTGCAATCAGGCGCCTAGTTATATTTAGCGCAGGCGACTCCCGCAAATCGTCGATGTCGGGCTTAAAAGCAAGCCCCATGCACGCGACTTTAGGCTTTCTGCCGTTTTGCAGCTCAAATTTCAAAGCGGCGTTTTTGATTTTTTCAATACACCACTCGGCTTTGTGATCATTGACCTCTCTTGCGGATTTGATCAGCCTCGCTTCGTAGCCGCCCGCATGTACTATAAACCACGGATCGACCGCTATACAGTGCCCGCCTACGCCGCAGCCCGGGTTTAAAATATTAACTCGCGGATGGCGGTTTGCTAGCGAGATAAGCTCCCAGACGTTAATGCCGAATTTATCGCACAAAATGCTAAGTTCGTTTGCAAAGGCTATGTTTACGTCGCGGAAAGAATTCTCTGTAAGCTTTGACATCTCTGCAGTTTTTGAGTCAGTCTGTAAAACTTCGCCTTCTACGAATTCTGCGTAAAATTCCGCTATTTTTTTAGTAGCAATTTTTGTAGTTCCGCCCACGATCCTATCGTTTTGCGTAAGCTCTTTTAAAATTTTACCCGGCAAAACTCTCTCCGGGCAATGAGCGATATAAATTTTAGAAATATCAACACCGCCATTTTTTAAAATTTCACCTATCTTTTCGGTAGTACCTACCGGTGAAGTGGATTCTAAAACGACCATATTATCGTCTTTTACGTATGGTATTATAGATTTTGCCGCACTTATGACGTAATCGATATTTGGCACGTATCCGTCTCGAAACGGCGTCGGAACAGCTATGATAAAAACGTCTGCGAAATCAGGCTTAACGTCTGCTTTTAAATTTCCGCTCTGCACTGCTTTTTTAACAAATACATCTAGTTCTGGCTCGATGATATGAATTTTACCCTCATTGATCGTATCTACGACGCTCTGCACCACGTCAACGCCGTGGATTTTATAGCCCCTATTTGCCAAAAGCGCCGCCGTCGGTAGCCCTATATACCCAAGACCTAAGATGCAAACTTTTTTCACAATATTCCTTTTAAAAATTCCAGTATTTTTTTACAAGCTTTACCGTCACCATATGGGCTTACACTTTTACTCATTTTATCATATTCATCTTTTAAATTTAATAATTTTTGCACCTCTTTTATGATATTTTCGCGCTTGGTGCCAATAAGCTTCACACATCCTGCTCTTATCCCTTCAGGTCTTTCGGTAGTTTCTCTGATAACTAAAACGGGCTTGCAAAGGCTCGGCGCCTCCTCTTGGATGCCGCCGCTATCTGTTACTATCATATATGACTTGCTCATAAGATAGACGAAACTATCATACTCTAACGGATCGATTAAAAATATATTCGAAATGCCCGATAAAATTTCTCCTACAGGCTTTCTTACATTTGGATTTAGATGCACGGGATAAACGATGTCGATATTTTCGTTTTTTAGCGCTATTTCACGTAAAGCCTCACAAATATTAACAAAGCCTTCTCCGAAATTCTCTCGTCTGTGTCCTGTAACGAGAATAAATTTTCTATCACTAAGCTTATATTTGGCGTTTATAAAGGATAAAATTTTATTTTTTAGCAGCTCGTTGTTTTCGATTTTATCTATCGTCCACAAAAGCGCGTCTATTACGGTGTTGCCGCTAACGATTATATTTTTTGAATCTTTGCCTTCTTTTAAGAGATTGTCTCTCGCATCGGCAGTCGGCGCGAAGTGATATTTAGCTATGAGCCCCGTCATCTGCCTATTTATCTCTTCAGGAAACGGCGAATAGATATCATGCGTCCTAAGTCCAGCTTCTACGTGAGCAACGTCTATCTTTTGATAATACGCCGCCAAAGAAACGGCATAAGTAGTAGTCGTATCTCCATGTACGAACACGATGTCTGGGGTATATTCGCCAAATACATCGCGCATACCAAGTAAAACACCAGACGTAATATCGTACAGATCCTGCCCCTGCTTCATTAAATTTAGATCAAAATCAGGCTTGATCTCAAAAAATTCAAGCACCTGATCGAGCATCTGTCTGTGCTGCGCCGTGACGCAAACCTTCACTTCAAATTCCGCGCGCTTTTGAAATTCCTTTATCAACAGAGCCATCTTAATGGCCTCCGGGCGCGTCCCAAATACTATTAAAATTTTTCTTTTCGTCATAAGCTCCCCTATATATTGGCTTTTTAGCCAAATCTATCGCCGTAATTTTAATTAAATTTTGCTATATCGGCGCTTAACGATACTCAGAATTACCTATTTGTCGCTATTTGGATGATATAAAATATTCTTTGCTTTAAAGCTGGCTAAGATTCATTTTAAATTATCAAAAAATTCCATCGCAAAATCATCAAAAATTTTACCTTTCAAATGCGCTTTGCAAAATTCCACTATGAGCCCGTGAAATAGCGCATACACGCCGTTTTCGTTCTCCAGCTTCCCTGCTTTTGCCGCCGCATCACAGGGAAGATTAGCAGAATTTACAAACTCATAGATCCGCTCAAATTCCAGCTCGCCAAGCCACGCGCTAAGCTCGTCGTAGCTTTCAAACTCATAGCCCAAAGCCCCGAGCAGCCGCGCCGAGTAGCTGTCCGCGACCATCACCGCGCGCTCGCACGCATAGCACAGGATCGCATCGCAGCTCTCCGCGCCGATTCCCTTGCGCGCTAGCAGCCACTCACGGCTAACGCCCGCTTTAAAGCTCTCAAAATCCCCAAAATCCGCTATTATCGCTCTGCAAAGCAAGCTTAAGCGTCTCGCTTTTTGATTATAAAATCCGCTCACTTTAATGATCTCTGCAAGCTCCGCTTCATCTAGCCCGGCTATGCTTTCTAAGCTCAAGAGTCCCTTACTGCGCAGGTTTTGCAGTGCTGCGTCTGCATTGTGCCACGTCGTATTTTGGATCAAAATCGCCCCCACGACCACCTCAAAGCTTCCAAACGCAGGCCACCAGCGAAAATCCTTAATTTCTACGGCGCGAAAAAGCGCGATAAAAAGCTCGGTCGCGCTCATCTCGCGCCTCCGAAATTTCTGGCAGCGTTTCTAAAATTTCGCGCGGCGGCGGCGATTTTTTGCGTGCGCTCTAACACTGCGATAAAATTTACGCCAAATTTAAATTCGCGCGCCGTATTCATCTGCCGCCGCCTTTTAAATTTGCAAAAAATTCCTCGCCAAAGCTCAAGAAAAACTGCTTTGCCGCGCGGCCGCTGCGGCTTGCGCGAAGCATCGCAAACTCCCTCGCCTTTGCGTGCAGCTCGTCTAAATTTGCAGCAAAGCTCAGGCGAAATTCCGCCGCGTTCATGCATTGCGCAGCCGCAAAGTAGGCATCTACGATCCCTAAATATTCCCGCATGCTCCCGCCGTAAAAGCTTAGCTGTAGCCCAAAGCGCTCGCTAAGGCTGATTCGCTCGTTCGCCGCGTCGCTTAGGTGCAGCTCGCCGCGGCTTATCTGCGCGGCGTCGTTATCGCTTGCGCATTCGCCTACGATGTGGCGGCGATTGGACGTCGCATACATCAGCACGTTGCGCGGCGCGTGCTCCAGCGAGCCCTCTAGCAGAGGCTTTAGGTGCTTGTAGCCGCTCTCGCCGAGCTCAAAGCTCAAATCGTCGCAAAAGATGATAAATTTAAAATTTATTTCTCGGATCGCGTCGATTATCTCCGCGAGATAGCCCAGATCGTCCCTGCCGATCTCGATGATCTTAAGACCTTGCGGGATAAATTTAGAAAAAACCGCCTTCGCAAGGCTTGATTTGCCGCAGCCGCTCTCGCCCCACAACAGCGCGTGGTTAGCGCTGCGGCCGCGCAGGAAGGCGTCTGTGTTTTTTACAAGAGCCGATTTTTGGCTCTCTAGCCCCACAAGCGCGTCAATACCCGTGAAATCGATGTCGCGGACGATCTTTAGCGCCTTTTTATTCGCGCGAAATACGGCGACCTGCACAGCGCACCAATCAATCGCGCTAAAATCGCTGAAATAAATTTGCTCGCTGGCGCCGCTTTGAGCGTTGTTTAGAACGGCTTGCGGCGCTAAATTCAAACCGCTCGCCGCGTTTAAATTTAGCCCTTCGTTCCCGCTTTTACTCGCGCTTTTTTTGATATTTTCATCGCAAGTTCGCATTTTTTAGCTCCCTTCGCAGATAGATCAAAATTTCGCTTATCACGTCGTCATCATCGCGCGTCTGCGCCTTTAATCGCACCTTATCGCCGTTTGCAAGGGTGATCAAGATATTTTCATCCATGCTCGAAATCACGCGCAAGCCAAGCTTCGTAGCCAAAACTTTAATCATCATCACGTCGATGAATTGCTTAGTGTAGACGTCCGCGCGCCCGAAGCGATCCTCGATCTCGCCGAAAATTTCAAGCACTTCGCTCGCCTCTGCGCACTTGCTAAGCCGCCTGTAAAGATCCAGGCGCAGGCGATCCTCTCTGATAAATTCCGAATTTAAAAAGGCATTTACCGAAATTTTAAGCTCCACGCTCGCAGCGGCGCTCTTTCTGCTTAGCAGCTTGCCGATCTCCTCTTCGAGCATCTTTAGATAAAGCGAGTAGCCGATCGCTTCGATATGCCCGCTCTGCGCCTCTCCGAGCAGATTTCCGCCGCCGCGAATTTCAAGATCGTGATACGCTAGCACCGAGCCGCTGCCCAAAAATGAGTTGCTCTCAAGCGCTACGAGCCGCTTTAGCGCGTCCTGCGTAAGAGCGGTTTTATCCTCGATCAAAAAGTAGCAAAAGCCCTGCTTGTTGCTGCGCCCGACGCGGCCGCGCAGCTGGTGCAGATCGGCGATACCGAATTTATCAGCGTTTTCGACGATGATCGTATTTACGCGCGGCATATGAATGCCGCTTTCTACGATGCTGGTGCAAAGTAGCAGATCGTATTCACCCGCTACAAATTTTAAAATTTCATCCTCCGTCGTCTTGGCGTCGATCTTGGAGTGCAGGATCAGAATTTTAAGGCTCGGCAAAATTTCAAGCAGCTTCTTTTTGGCGCTTTGCATCGTCGCGATGTGGTTGTGGACGTAAAAAATCTGCCCGCCGCGTCGCAGCTCGCGCGAGATCGCCTCTTTTATGATCTTTTCGTCCCACTGCTTGACGAAGGTGCGCACGTCCAGGCGATCCTGCGGCGGACTAAGCAGCGTGGAGTAGCTTTTAATCGAGCTTAGCGCCATATTTAGACTGCGCGGTATCGGCGTCGCGGACATACTAAGCAGGTGCGAGGCGGCGCTTTTCTCTTTGAGCCGCTCCTTTTGCTTAACGCCGAATTTATGCTCCTCATCGATGATTATGAGCCCTAAATTTGCGGGGTTTAAATTTAAAAGCGAATGCGTACCGACCACGACGATCGCCTCGCCGCTTTGCAGACGCTTTAAAATTTCACTTTTTTGCCTCGCGCTGCTAAAGCGATCGAGCTTGAAAACAGGAATTTCAAACTCCCTAAAGCGCTCGCTAAGCGTGGCGTAATGCTGAGAGCTAAGCAGCGTCGTAGGCACGAAAAACAGCACCGAATGCCCGCTGCGAATGCAGGCAAAGATCGCATTCATCGCAACCTCGGTCTTTCCAAAGCCCACGTCGCCGCTAAGCAGGCGGTCCATCACCTTGCCGCTTTGCAGATCTTCTAAAATCGCGCTCACAGCCTTTTGCTGATCGCTCGTGTAGCTAAAGCCGCTTGCGCTTAGAAATTTCGCATAATCCGCGCTTTCGTTTTTGATGACGAGCCCTCGCACCAGCTCGCGCTTGGCAGCCAGCGCGATGATCCTTGAAGCGATCGCAAAGAGCTTTTCGCGCACTCGCTCTTTAATTTTTGAAAAGCTCGCCCTGCCCAGATGATCCAAGCTCACCGCGCCGCCGCTTGCGACGTAGCGATCGATCTTGTTTAGGTACTCTACCGGCAGCAGCAGCTTGTCGCCGCCCTCGTAGAGCAGGGATACGAACTCCTTGCTGCGCCCCATCACCTCGATAAGCTCAAGCCCGTTAAATTTAGCGATACCGTGATCTTCGTGCACGACAAAATCGCCCACGTTTAGCTCATCCAGAGCCAGGCTCGATCTTCGCACGCGCTTTTTAGGCGCCGCTTTGTTTAGCGAAAGGATGATCCGCTCGGCGCTTATTAAATTTAAGACAAAGTCCTTGCGTAAAATTTCGATATTGCTAAATCCGCTAAGATCAAACGGCGCGAGCAGCGCGTCATTTCGCGCGATCAGCGTGATAGCATCGCTGCGGTGAAATTCAAAAAATTCCTGCGACGGCGTCACGGCGAGGTCTTTAAATTTACGCGCCGCGGGCAGTACCTCGATCGCGTCTAAAAAATCCAAATTGCGCTCGGAAAAAATTTCATCCTTTTTGATCTCATGCAGCAAGACGCAATCAAACGCGCTCGTGTAATCTACAAAGCCCTCGATGAACCAAAACCCGAGCGAGCCCAGATCGCGAGCTAGCGCGTCGCTATCCGCGCGCGATATCTTTTCGCTCACGCTCTCAAACTCGTCCTCGCTTAAATTTGCTAAAAACGGCGCTATCTCGGCTTGCGCAAGCTCATCTTTTTCGCTTTTTTGCGTCGCGACGTCAAAGCGCCTGATACTCTCGACCCTCTCGCCGTCGAGCAGAATTCTAATCGCGCTTTCGCCGCCTACCGAAAAAATATCGATGATCTCGCCACGGAAGCTAACCTCGCCCATGCTTTCGACGATGTCGCGCGCGTCGTATCCAAGACGTAAAATTTCCTCTTTCAGCTCGATTAGGTTTAACTCTTCGCCAAATTTTAAATTTAGCGGGCGCAGATGGCTTGCGGCGGGGAGTTTATTTAGGATCGTGCGGACGGGAGAGATTAAAATTTTTTTGCCGCTTGTTTTGTAAAACGCGCTAAGAGCGGTGCTGATACCCGCAAGCTCGCCCATGTAGCTGCGCAGATCCTCGCCGAAGCTCGCTCTAAAATCGGGCAGGCAAAAGGCCGCGTAGCCCATAAATTTAAGCACCTGCTCGCACGCTGCGGCTTCCTTTTCATCCTCGCAGATCAAAAGCTCTTTTTGGTTTTTCAAAAAATATTCGTAAACTTCGGCCTGCATCTTGCCCTACTTTAGGCTTTCGATCTGGTGCTGCACGACATTTGCGATCTCCTGCCACGATACGTTAGGCTCTAAGGTCGAGATATTTTTAAAATTCTGC
>NZ_CALHHT010000269.1 GCF_938031315.1 uncultured Campylobacter sp. | reverse complement strand
AATGATATCGTTAAATTCAGAGTAGCACATATGCGTGTGGATTTGAGTTTTTGCCTCGGCTGAGCTTACTGAAAGCTTAAAGCAATCAACCGCAAATTTCTCATAAGCTGGGATATTTTCAGCTCTTAACGGATAGCCCTCTTTAAACGCAGCTTCGTCCACCTGAACGATCTTGATACCCGCGTCTTGCAGATCCGAAATTTCATCAAAAATCGCAAGCGCAAGCTGTTTTACGATCTGCTCGCGAGGCTTATCGTCGCGCACGAAGCTCCAGTTCATGATCGTAACCGGGCCGGTTAGCATGCCTTTCATAATCTTTTTGGTGCGACTTTGAGCGTATTTGATCCACTCCACGGTCATTGGTTTTGGGCGGCTCACGTCGCCGAAAAGTAGTGGCGGTTTCACGCAGCGGCTGCCGTAGCTCTGCACCCAGCCGTTGGCGCTAAACGCGTATCCGCTCATCTGCTCGCCGAAATACTCGACCATATCGTTGCGCTCGGGCTCGCCGTGAACCAGCACGTCCAGGCCGATCTCGTCTTGAAATTTGACGCAGTCGTCGATATAGGCTTTGATCTGCTTCTCATAATCCTCGCGCGCTAAAAGTCCCTTTTTATAGGCGTTGCGAACCTGACGAAGCTCGGCAGTCTGCGGAAAGGAGCCGATCGTAGTGGTAGGTAAAATTCCATATCCAAGCTCTTTTTTCTGCACCTTGATGCGATCCTCGTAGCGATCGGTGCGCTCAAGCTTGCTTAGCGAGTTCACGCGCGCAGAGACCTTCTCGTCGTGGATGAGCAGCGAACTCTGGCGAGTTTTGGCGGATTTTTGATTCTGCTCGTAAGCTTTCATACCGTGCTCGCACATAGGAATTTCAAAGAAAAGATGGGTTAAAATCGAAATTTCGCTTAGTTTTTCGACCGCAAAGCTTAACCAGGATTTGATCTCGGCGCTTAGCTTGTCCTCATATTTTAGCGTGAAAGGCACGTGCAAAAGCGAGCAGGAGGTACCCACATAGATGCGCTCCTTAGGCACGTAGGCTTCGATGGCTTTGAGCTGAGCTAGCTTTTTATCGATATCGCTCTTCCAGATATTGCGCCCGTCGATCACGCCCGCAAAAAGCACGGTCTTGGCGTCTTTTAAAATTTGAAGCTCTTTTTTGATATTCTCTTCGCTTGCGTAAACAAAATCGAGCCCGATCGCCCAAACATCGGTCTTTACTATCTCGCGTACAGCCTCGGTCGCGTGCTCGAAATAGGTCATAAAGATAATTTTTACGTTGCTTGCGACCTTGCTTAGGCGCTGATAAACAGGCGCAATCTTCGGTGCCAGCTCGGATGCGCGATCCGTCACGAAAATCGGCTCGTCGATCTGAACCACGACCTCGCTATCAAGCTCGCTAAGGCGCTTTAGCAGCTCCTCATATTTTGCGGTAAGGGCGCCCAGGTGCGCGAGCGGATCGCTTTTGTCGCTTGATTTACTAAGCGCAAGATAGGTAATAGGTCCGATCAAATTTATCTTTAGCGCGCAGGAATCCTTAAAATCGTTATTCTTCGCGGCCTTGTACTCGCTTAAAATTTTACTAGGATTTAGGCTAAATTCCGTATACGCAGAGATCTCGGGCACGATATAGTGGTAGTTTGTGTTAAACCACTTTGTCATCTCCATCGCGACTGCGTCTTTGCTGCCGCGCGCCATCGCAAAGTACTGCTCGTGCGCCGAAAGAGCCGCGAAGCGCTGTGGGATCACGCCGAAAAGCACGCTGGTATCGAGCATCAGATCGTAGTATGAAAAGTCGTTTACGCTAATTAAGCCGCTCCAAGCATCCAGCTGATATTTGATGTGACGATCTTTTAGCTCTGAGGCGACTCGCTCCAGCGCGTCATAATCGCACTTGCCCGCCCAATAGCTCTCCAAAGCCTTCTTTAACTCGCGCTGCTCTCCGATACGCGGAAAGCCCGTAACGTAACTCTTCATCTCTATCCTTTGAGTAAAATTTTGGTATGAAAGTGTTGATTTTATCTAAAATTTCTTTTGCCGTCATTAAAATTTTAATCTAATCTCGAAAATGAACGAAATTTTATCCAAAAGCGCAGGGGTGGAATTTAGCCAATAAAATCTGAAATGGAATTTTTATCGACGAAATTCTATGAGTTAAAATTTGATGATGGAATTTGAAGACGTTAAATTCATCATAATTTAAACCTCATCGCAAGATTCTACTAAAACTTAGTAAAGCCTTGCGACGAAGCTAGCCTTACCTGACACACCGCAAAGCCACTGAGCATCAAGGCTCTATGAAAGCAGTGCAACGCCTCAAATATGAAAATTCTTAGAATTTATAATTATATCCTGCGTAAACGCCGTATTTTTTACCGTCGTTATCTTCGATATAATCGCCGTCTTTGTACCACGCCTTGCTTGCTTTAAAGCCCATTTCAATCTCGCTATTGGAGCCAAACTCATACGCGGTACCTATCTTGCCGCCCAAAATGAAGCCACCCAGCGTATCGTCCGCTCTAACCCAGCCGCCATTGCTATAGTCTATTTTAACTTCAGTATCTAGCACCGAAAGCCCAGCGTAAGCGCCTAGGACAAGCTTAAATCTACCGAAAAGCTCCGGCGTAAAATCCGCACCGGCTACGAAATCGTGCGTGCTCCATTTAACCTTTCTTTTCGAATTGGCATTCGAGCTGGAATCCTCGCCCTTAAATCCGTAAAAATACCCGCCGTAAGCCCTAAACGTACCGAAGTCATACCCGGCTTTAACGCCTATTTGAGGCTGCCCGTCATCAAAACCCGCGGCTTCGTTTTTGAAATTGTAGCCGGCCTCGCCGCCCACGAAAAGCCCCTCCGCCATCGCACTTACTGCAGCTAAAGAACTAAGCAACAATGCTTTTGCAACAAAATTTCTCATATTTACTCCTTTCGGTGAAATTTCAACCGCTATGTTAGCGTTAGCTTATAAAACGCGGTCTAAATTTAAAGTAAATAAGGCGCTCCGTAGATAGGTTATATTAGACATGACAGGAATGTATGCAGATTGTTTTAAAATACAAAAAGGAGGACAATTGTTTATTTGCAGACTAAAGGAGATAAATTTGTCTCCAACGCGCGAGCAAACCGAAATCTAATCTATTTCGCTCGCGCTATGGAGTATGAAATTTACGCGATTTAATACGCGTCGCACATAAATTTACAGACGGTTTTCGTGCGCAGATTAAGCATGATCGAGCTTAGGCATCTGCCGTCCTTGTTGCCGCTTAGCAGGCGCACGGCATCGCCCTCTTTCCACTGCGTGCTGTCGCCCTCGATCGTCCTGTAATGCGCGCCGTTAATGACAAGCGACTCGCCGCCTTTTAGAGTTTTGTCGATCTTTAGGTCGCTTGCGATCTGGCTTAGATCGCCTTTTAGGGCATTTGCGATTAGTTTTTCCTCGGCCTGCTCATGCGTCTTCATCGAGCTTTTAGCAAAGTCCGGCACCTGCACAGTTTCGGTCTGAGCCGAAGCAAACACGGCCAGCACGCAAGCGGCGTAAATCAATTTCATATTTTCTCCTCGGTTTTTTCAAAATTTCGGCGATTATAGCAAAGTTTACTTAAAAATTTCGGTCTAAATTTAGCTAGAGTTTAAATTTAAGAAACCACTCTTAGAGCAATTAAACAAAAGCGTAAAGTTTGTAATGGGTTCAAAATTTTACTTGTTGCCACTAGCGCGAAATTTTAATATAGAGATATAAGGCGAAGGATTTTTTCGCTAGACGCGGCAAATTTTACCTTGCGAATGAGACGGGCTGTATGTCCCGTCGCAGTGAAGCAAGGTAAAAATTTAACAAAGTATAGCGGAAAAAGACAAGCCTAAATTTAAACTTCGTATCTTTCGCCCGGTTTCATTTCGATTATCTCCCACGGCAAGCCCTGCTTATTTAGCTCGTCCATGAAAGGCTTGGCGTCGAAATTTTCCATATTAAAGACGCCCTTGCCGCTCCAGATGCCCTTTGCGACCATCATCGAGCCGATCATCGCCGGTACGCCCGTCGTGTAGCTCACGGCCTGTGCGCCCGTCTCGGCGTAGCAAGCCTCGTGATCGCAGACGTTGTAGATATAGACTTGGCGCTCTTTGCCCTCTTTTAAACCACGTATTACGCAGCCGATGTTAGTTTTTCCCTTCGTGCGAGGGCCTAGCGACGCAGGATCCGGCAGTAGGGTCTTTAAAAACTGGATCGGAATTATTTTTACGCCGTTGTGTTCGACCTCGTCGATGCGCAGCATGCCGACGTTTTCTAGGCATTTCATGTGAGTTAGGTAGCTCTGTCCAAAGGTCATGAAAAAGCGGATTCGCTTCAGCCCCTTGATGTTTTTTACAAGGCTTTCTAGCTCCTCGTGGTAGAGCAGGTAGCTGTCCTTGACGCCGACTTTTGGGTAGTCCCATTTGAACATTATCTGCATCGGCTCGGTCTCTTTCCACTCGCCGCGCTCCCAGTAGCGGCCTTTTGCGCTTACTTCGCGCAGGTTGATTTCTGGGTTAAAATTCGTCGCAAACGGATAGCCGTGATCGCCTGCGTTGCAGTCTAGGATGTCGATCTCGCCGATCTCGTCAAAGAGATTTTGCTGCGCGTAGGCGCAAAATACGTTCGTCACGCCCGGATCGAAGCCGCTTCCCAGTAGCGCCATCGTGTTTGCGGCTTTAAACTCGCCATCCTTCGCCCACTGCAGCTTGTATTCAAATTTGGCAGTGTCGGGGTGCTCGTAGTTTGCGGTGTCGATGTAAGGTATGCCGGCGCGAGAGCACGCGTCCATGAGGGTTAGGTCCTGGTACGGCAGCGCGACGTTTAGTAGCAGCTGCACGCCCGTTTTTTTGATTAAATTTACGACCGCATCGGTGTCGTCCGCGTCGATCTGGGCGGTGTCGATTTGCACGCCTAGGCGGTCTTTGATAAATTTAGCGATCGCATCGCACTTGCTTTTGGTGCGGCTAGCAAGGGTGATTTTTGTAAAAACGTCCGCGTTCATCGCGCATTTTACGGTCGCGACTTGGCTCACGCCGCCCGCGCCTATGATTAAGATATTTGACATTTGGGCTCCTTTAAATTTTAAATTTTGCTGCAATTTTAGCAAATTTAAGATGAATTTTAAGAGGCTAGGTGTAATTAATCATAGAGTTTGGTTGTGCAGGCGCAGGATATAAACCCGCTCTAACAAGAACGCCGAAAGCGACACGGCGTTAAAATTTTACGCAGATAGCGGCATGCCGATTAACTGCGGCACGAGATTAAATTTACCGCCTTGCATTGCGCGATAAAATTTTAAGCTTTAAAGCGCTCGTTTAAATTTAATGTTCCGCGGCAAGGCATGGAGAATTTAAAATTTGAAGCTCGCTTCGCCGCCAAATTTATCGCGCTTCTTGCCCAAGCGCGCAGCAAACCGCATACCGCAGCTAAATTTAGCGCTTCAGCGAGCAGCGGTTTAAAAAGTAGCAAGCGGGGCAAAATCCCGTGACGCCCACGATAAAGGGCACTAGTCCGACCAGTCCCTACCAGCTGCCAAACAACGGCTTTTGCGATCATTATCGCTAGTCCGATCAGCGCTCTTATTATCCTAGTTTTTTTACTTAGCATTGCGTTTTCCTTTCTTTTTTACGCGTATTTATACCAAAATTTTCATAAAATGCACGATACGTAACGACATACGCTCCTTGATTAAATTCGGCTTTGTTTAATTATATTTTCTTTTACGTAAAAGCGCGGTGATAAAATTTAGCTACAAAATATTTTAAGTCTTGATTTATTTTGTGACTAACTCACCGAAATTGCGCTAAAATTGGGGTAAAATTTAGAAAAAACGAGGAAAAATATGAAAACGCAGGATGAAAAATCAAGCTGGCTACAGCACTTTCCGATCATGTTTTACACCGTAGTTATGGGGCTTGGCGGGCTAGCTCTCGCATTTGAGCGGCTAAATTTGATATTTGATATCTCAGGCGCAGTTTTTGAGATTTTACGCGGTGCGGCTAGCCTAGCCTACGCGCTCATCTGCGTTTGTTACGCGGCAAAGCTGATCAGATACCCGCAAGCTTGCAAGGCGGAGTTTTTCCACCCGGTGCGCGTAAATTTTTTCGCCGCCTTTTCGATCGGCACG
>NZ_CALHHT010000268.1 GCF_938031315.1 uncultured Campylobacter sp. | reverse complement strand
GCGAGCTGAGCGCAAGCCCCTTTGAGAGCAAGGATGCCGCCCGCGAGTATTTTGTATGATAGATTGTATTAATGAATAACATAAAATTAGGATACAATATGGAACCCAAACGCTTCCCTGGTATTAAGGCTATTGTTTCGAATGATTTTTTTGACAAGAAGATTATTTTCGAGCTCATTACAGAAAATAAAAAGACAGTTTATATGAGCCATTCGGTTACAATAGGAGGAGGGATTATCTTTGTTGATAGCGAAAGATTTTTAAAATTATGGCGAAATAGCCTTTGTAGCACAGATAAAGAAATAAGTAATTTAACCAAAGAAAGCTGGCGGAGAGATTACAAATTTCATTGGGCAGAAGATGGTTTTAGGAAAGGTATTGAAAATCCGGTTCCATTAGCCGATATTTGTTGTACAGCTCATATAATCAAAGAATCTGTGTATGCAAAATATATGTGGGTATTTAGAAAACAAATATCTTGCAAAGAGAAAAAAGTATTATTCGTGTTCTTTTGTAGACGGGATAACGCGCACTATTTGGTTACTTTCTAATGGTGTACAATCTTTCCCACTACATTGCTATGACCCAAATGAAACAAAATATATAGCCAAACTTGCAGGAATCACAGAAAATGCTTATTATATCGGGTTACAAGATGAGGATGAACTAGGAATTTAAAATATTGATAGATTAAAATAATTTGAAACGAGTTAAAACTTCAAGCATATAGGTAGGACATCACATCAAAATATAAAAATAAATTTTTGGTATATAGTCAAAATTTAAGTCATTAAATTCAAATACTAGAATTTAATGACTAACTATTTTAATTTAAACTATTCTATCCACTTTACTACGTCATCTATGCTGCGGCGAATCTTTTGCGGTTGCGGTTTTACGCGGTAGCCGAAAGGCACGAGCAGCGCCACGCGGCGCTCGTTCCAATCGATGCCTAAAATTTCATTTAGCGCTGTGCGATCGAAGCCCTCTATCGGGCAGCTATCAATACCGCGGCTGGCGGCCTCGTTCATCATCGCCAAAGCCGGGAACATGCACTGCGCGTGCGACCAGTGAAATATCGCCTCGTCATTGTTTTTAAAGATCCCGCTTATGGCGTCTTCGTAAAATTTTAACGCAGAGGCTCTTTTCTCCTCGCTTGCAAACGAACGACGATTAACCATTTCGGCTATATAGGTGCTGCCCGCTTTAAATTCCTTGATCTTTGCCAAAATCACGATCAGATGCGAGCAGGTGGTGATCTGCTGCTGATCCCACGATTTTTCGCGGATCCGCTCGCGCAGCGCCTTGTTTTGTACGATCAAAAAATCCCAATGTTCTAACCCCATATAGCTGGGTGCCAGGATGCCCGCCTGCAAAATGGCGTCAAAATCGGCTTTGCCTACCTTTTTATTCTCGTCGAAAATTTTGCATGCGTGGCGAAATTTCATAAT
This sequence comes from uncultured Campylobacter sp., assembly GCF_938031315.1. GTDB lineage: Bacteria > Campylobacterota > Campylobacteria > Campylobacterales > Campylobacteraceae > Campylobacter_B. The sequence continues at coordinate 70 of NZ_CALHHT010000268.1, read as the reverse complement.
CTCTAAATACGTCATAGCCTCTCCTTAATTAGTTTTTGTAGATCAAATACCCGCCATCTTTGCGCCTGAT
>NZ_CALHHT010000267.1 GCF_938031315.1 uncultured Campylobacter sp. | reverse complement strand
TATTTTGCCGATCTCGTTTATGCCGTGCGTATCGCCGCAAAGATATATCATCTGCTTCCTTTTTTGCTTCCCTTTAAATTTAGCTCGCCGCGCTTTGCTGTAGCCCGTGCGAATGGAATTTAAGCGCTAAATTTATCCGCTGCGTCGTATAGATCGCAATCGGCACTCCGAGTCGTAGCCGCGCAAATTTAAAGCCGCGGCTTTCAGTTTTAACTTTCGTGACGCAGATCTAAGCGGCAAAATCCAGGCGAGCGCAGCCTTACTTGTTGCCTTTAAATTTTAAATTTATCGGCAAATTTCGCGGTAAGCCGCGTAAATTCCGTAGTGAGTTGCGCAATTTCCACAACGGACTTCGTAAATTTCATAGCGCATTGCGTAAATTTAGAGACGGGCTGTATAAAATTCAGAACAGACCGCGTAAATTTAAAGATTAAATTTAAAGCCTGCTGCGTAGCTGTCCCGCCAAAGCCGCGCCGATCCGCTCGTAGCCCGCTTTTTGCAGATGGATCTCGTCGGGGCGCACGAGCCCCATGCTGCGCCAACCGCTCCAGCCGCCGTCCTCGTTCATCAGCCCCGCGACGTCGTAAAACATCGCTCTCTCATCGCGCGCGAGCTTGGCTAGCACGGCGCTTGCCCTGGCGGCACTCGGCACCTTCGGGCTGCGCGGCGGCGCTACGAGCAGGATTTTTGCGCCCGGGCTTGCGGAGCGGACGCTGTGGATAAGCCCGCGGATGCTCTGATAAAATTTTTGCTCGTCAAAGTGCGGATCCATCGCGTCGTTGGTGCCGTAGGCGATGATTACGAGATTGTATTTTAGCTTTGCAAAATCCCTGTTGAAAGCGCCCGTGCCCCACTTTTCGTAGATGTTGCTAAACGCTCCGTTGCTTGCGCACGAATCGGCAAAGCGCGCGTTTTTGCGGTAAATTTTGTATCCGCCCAGCTTCGCGCCGTCTCTAAGCGCCGTGATCGTGATCGGAAAGCTCAGCCTAAATCTCGAATACTCCCACGCGCCCTCTTTTTCTTGCGAGATATATAGGCTCTTGCCGCTTGCGTCGCGCACCTTAAAGATTTCGCCCGCCTGCGCGTCCTTGTGCAAAATTTCAACTTCAAAATCGCCGCTGAGCTGCTTTAGCTCTATCTGAACGCTCGCACCGTTTTTCGCCGTCGCGATCACGCCGCAAAGCGGAAAGTCCGGATCCTGTTCGGTGCGAGACGAGATCACCTCAAAGCCCTTTTGCTTAAAGCTCACGTTTTCGTTCGCATGGTACCTCGGCATCATCGCAGGCACGAAGCCGACGCTGTTTTGCACAAAGAAATTTCGCCTAAAAGCATCTATCAGCGCGTCGCTACCTAGATGCGAATCGCCGAAAAATTTCACCCCATACCCCGCATACGGCGCACCGCCTGCGGCATCGCCGCGCGCTGCACATCCGCACAGCAAGGCGGCCATTAAAATCGTAATAAGCTTACTCAACTTCTATCCTTGATAAAATTTCTTTCGCGACGCTCTCGCAGCCCTCTTTGCTCATGTGGATGCCGTCGTCTTGGCGCACGCGCACGAGAGAGGAGCCTCTTTTTAGGTAAGTTTTGAACTTGCCGTTTTCGCACACGAAAGGGCTCGTCTGCATGAAATACCCGCCGAATTCCTCGCTGGCGCCCGCGTAAATTTTATTTAAAATTTCTATTTTCTCCTCAAAATCGGCCTTTTGCATGCACGGCATCGCGATCCAAA